>JABMMT010000017.1 GCA_013205155.1 Betaproteobacteria bacterium
AACGAATTCCGAGGTGCCCAATTACAAATAAAGCTACTACTAGACCAAGCAAAATCAAGGCGCGCTTGTACCAAGCTTTGCCCGAGAGTTGAGGGTCTTTAGTAAATGCGCCCTTGAGACGAGGCGGAATGATATTTTCCAGCATGGCCCCTATTATCCGTCAGCCCACGGTTGACCGCCAAGCTTCTGTATATCCAGTTCTGGGTACGGATTAAGATGGGGGAATGAATGATTTTTCTAAGCAAATGGACTTATTAGAGCGGCACTCTACTTATGCGCGCCGCTGGCTGAGTGCTCGCCCTGATTGGGCGGAGTGGCTCCATAGCTGCGGCCAGAAAAAAATTGAAGCTCAAGATATTCGAGATCTATTGAGCGCCTGCAGACAGCCCAAGGAGAAGAGTGAGTTTGATGAAGTGCAATTCATGGCCGAATTGCGCTTAGCTCGCCAGAGATTGATGTTGTGGATTGCTTTTCGAGACTTAAATGGTATGGCTAGCCTTGAAGAGGTGACTCATAGCCTTAGTCTGTTTGCTCAACTTGCTGTTTCAGAAGCGACTACCTTGATTCGCTCAGATCTGCAGGCCCGCTTTGGACTACCCTGGAGTCGAGTTACTAATACCGAGATGCCTTTGATGGTTGTTGGTATGGGAAAGTTGGGCGGGCTTGAGCTTAATCTTTCATCTGATATTGACTTGATATTTTTATATGAGCATGAGGGTGAGACGGTAGGAGCAGAAAAAAGCTTATCCAACCATGAGTGGTTTACACGCATGGGTAAACGCTTGATCACCTGCTTGGCTGAGCACGATGCTAATGGCTTTGTATTCCGAGTTGATATGCGTTTGCGTCCAAACGGAGATTCAGGACCTTTAGTGTGTAGCTTAGACATGCTAGAGGAGTATCTGCTAGTACAGGGTCGAGAATGGGAGCGCTATGCCTGGATCAAGGGTCGACTGATTGCGCCTTTACCGGGGACAGATGCTTACCTGTACTGTGAAAAAGAGTTAGAGCAACTGATTCGCCCTTTTGTATATCGCCGTCATCTTGATTATGGAGTGATTGCTTCAATAAGGGATCTTCACGCACAGATTCAGCTGGAGGCGGATAAGAGATCCTCAGGACGCCAAGGCCGCTCACGAGATATTAAATTGGGTCGTGGCGGAATTCGGGAAATTGAATTCTTAGCGCAGATGTTCCAGTTAATGCGTGGAGGTACTGATCCTCGGTTTAGAGTGAGACCCACTTTAGAGGTTCTCGATTTGATTTCGCAGCGTGGCATTCTTCCTGCAAGTGAGGTTGAGGATTTACAGTCTGCCTATATATTTCTGAGGCGCTTGGAGCATCGGCTGCAGGTTTGGGATGATCAACAAACCCATTACTTTCCTGATGACGAGGAAAGCAGAACGCGCTTAGCGCAATCGATGATGCAGTCAGGACAAAATATCGATCAGTTTTTAGCAGAGTTAGATCGACATCAAAATAACGTAGCACGGCTATTTGAAAAAGCATTTTCACTTGACCATAGTGCTCGCTTAGATCTAGCTCCCTTAGCACTTAATTGGGCGCCTGATGAGCTTGTTTTTCCTGAAACCTTAGCTAGATGGCGGATGTGGGTTGAAAGTCCTAAGCAAAAGCAATTACCTGAGAAGAGCCGTCTTATTTTTAATAACTTAATGTGCCAAGCCGCCCAAAGTATTCAAGGTGATGATGCTTCGCTCGTACACGCTGATCTGACTTTATTACGCTTTTTTGATTTACTAGAAGCGATTGCGCGCCGGAGTGCTTACCTCTCTATATTGGCTGAATACCCTAGGGCTTTATCAAATGTATTAGCCCTCTTGAAATCTTCTCAGTGGGGTGCTCATTATCTTACCCGGCACCCTCATTTATTGGATCATCTTCTGAACTCTAGAACTGAGGAGTTACTCATTGAAAACCCAGATGAGTATTGGCGAGAAGTAAAAGCCAATCTTCATCTGCAACTTGATGATGTCATGGCCAATGGAGATGGTTCAGAGCAGGCAATGGATATTTTGAGGGTGACGCATCATACCGAAACCTTTATTACCTTATTGGCAGACTTGGGAATTGGCGTTAAACAGGCGCTTTCCGTAGAAAAGGTTAGCGATCATCTTTCTGCATTGGCAGATCTTATTTTGCAAATTACTTTTGAGCGGGTCTGGCCCAGTGTTGTGGAAAAATTTAATTTACCCAAAAGTAGCAACCCACCTTTTGCCATTATTTCTTATGGGAAGTTAGGTGGCAAAGAGTTGGGCTATGCCTCCGATTTAGATTTGGTATTTTTATATCAAGCAGATGAGACAGATTATTCGGCTAGTGAGGTGTATGGGCTTTTAGCCAAGCGCATGATTAATTGGTTAACTGCCTTTACTACTACAGGGAGCCTATTTGAAATTGATACGCGCCTACGCCCTAATGGTTCGGCTGGATTTTTAGTAACCAATAGCGAGGCATTTAGGAAATATCAACTTCGTGAAGGTGATAACGCTGCATGGGTATGGGAGCATCAGGCCCTGACTAGGGCGCGTTACTCGGCCGGCAATATCGAAGTAGGCTTAGTGTTTGATGATGTTCGGGCTGAGGTCTTAAGTCAACAGCGTCATGTTGATCAGTTGCGTAATGAAATTCTAGAAATGCGACGCAAAGTCCATGCAGGCCATCCGAATATAAGCGGGGAATTTGACTTAAAGCATGATGCTGGTGGCATGGTCGATATCGAATTTATAGTACAGTTTTTAGTGCTGGCTTATTCGCATCAATATCCCCAATTAATTGGTAACTTAGGCAATATTGCTTTACTGCGTATTGCTGGAGAGTTAGGTTTAATTGCCCCTCATGCTGCGCATGCAGTTGCTAATGCATATCGCTCTCTCAGGGCTTTACAACATCGCCTGCGTTTAGATGGAGCAGAAAAGACCCGTATTTTTATTGAGGCACATCCGGAAATGCTTTTGGCAAAAGATGCTGTGATGTCACTCTGGAAAGAGGTCTTTTCGGAGTCATCTAACCCCTAGGCCAATTTAACTTTGGCCCAAAAGTTCCCGAGCATGACGACGCGTAGTATCGGTAATCGTTGCACCGCCCAGCATGCGCGCTACCTCTTCTACCCGCTCTGATCTGCCTAGAGTCTGGACTTGAGAGACGGTCTTATCCGCACTTTGTGATTTACTGACTTTGAGATGATGGTTGCCTTGGGCGGCTACTTGCGGTAAATGAGTGACACACAAAATTTGATGTGATTGGCCAAGTTGATGCAATAGCTTTCCAACGGTTTCAGCTACAGCCCCTCCAATTCCAGCATCCACTTCATCAAAGATCAGTGTGGGCGTAAATGAGGCCTTACTTGTGATGACGCTAATGGCTAAGCTAATCCGCGCTAATTCACCACCTGATGCTACTTTGGCTAAAGACCGTGGTGTACTACCGGCATGACCTGCAACTAAAAACTCAATTTGTTCTAAGCCATTCGAGCCACCTTCATTGAGAGGGGTGAGGGCAATCTCGAGTTGACCGCCAGCCATAGAAAGATTTTGCATTGCATCTGTCACTAACTTGCCCAGTTCAGTTGCAGCTTTACTGCGCTTTTGTGAGAGTTGCTTGGCAATTTTCTGATAAGCAGCTTCTTCAGTCTTGACCTTGTCACGAAGGGCTTCAATATTCTGTGAAGCCGTTAATGCATCTAAGCGTTCCTGAGTGTCTACTAATAGTTTGGGTAAATCATCGACTTCAGTACGGTATTTGCGTGCAGCTCCATGAAGTGCTTGCATTCGCTCTTCTACTAGTTCCAGTCTTGCTGGGTCTAAATCAATCTTTTGTAAATAGCGATTGAGACCATGAATCGCTTCATCCAATTGAATTTGTGCAGAATCCAAAGCCTCACTAATACTACGTAGCACTGGATCATGCTCTGCCAAAGCGCTGATATTGCCGCATGCTCTAGATAAGATTGCTTCTACTGAACTATCTGCTTCGCTCAATGATTCGATTACTTCTTGGCAGCCCTCAATAATTTTCGCGCCGTTTGCAAGTTTTGCATGCTCGCTTTGAATACTGAGCCACTCCCCCTCTACTGGAGAGAGCTCTGTCAGTTCTTCTAGCTGCCACTCTAAGCGTTCACGCTCACGCTCAATATCTTGGCCAGCATTTTCTGCTTGTTCTAATCTGCGACGAGAATCACTTAAGGTCTTAAAAGTTTGAGCTACTTCTGATGCAAGCGGTAATAATCCTGCGTGACGATCGAGCAGTTCACGTTGTGCACCACCCTTGAGTAAGAGTTGATGCGCATGTTGACCATGTATATCGACCAGCCGATCTCCCGCCTCACGAAGCTGTGTGACTGTAGCGACGCTACCATTAATAAACGCGCGGCTGCGACCATTCCCGTCAATAGTTCGCTTTAGAAAAAG
>JABMMT010000180.1 GCA_013205155.1 Betaproteobacteria bacterium
AAGAAAGGTAAGCACCCTCTAACTGAAATTGTGTAATTTCAGCTTGTGCCCTAGCACTTTCGACAGCACGGCGCGCACCCCCAAATACATCCAACTTATAGCTGACATTGACAGAGGTGTTATAAACGTTATAGATATCAGAACCATAAGGTAAGCCAAAAATTCCTGCGGGCTGAAGCTGCCTAGCTGCGCTACCATTTAAACCAATGACCGGAAAGTATTGCCCACCAATTTGCGCATTGACATTTTCCTGAGCAGAGCGCAATGCAGCATCAGCAGCGCCAAGGTTAGGATTTTGTTGAAACGCTTTTTTAATTAATGCATCTAGCTCGGGTGATTTATAAAGCTCCCACCACTGCGCCTCAATATCCGCTCCGGCAACAAACTCTTGCGCGGTTCCACCAGGTACGCCAGGTGCAGTCGTGAGTTTTTGAGTCAGAGAACTCTCTGTATAACTTGAGGTCTTAGGAGGATCAGGTTGTTTAAAGTCCGGCCCTACTGCGCACGCAGACAATAGTCCTGCAAAAATCAGCAGAAAAAAATGAAGTCGTGATGGCAGGTGTGTTTTTGAAAAAAACATGACTTGTAACAAATATCCTTTTTTACAGGAGTTATTTGAACACAGTTTTCAAAACATAGTCTTGTAACACTCTGATTTTTACAGCTAAGTTTGTATAAAAGTATAGGTAAGAGTCAAGTCCAGAAAAAAACTATTCTACTGTGACACTCTTAGCTAAATTTCTAGGCTTATCCACATCAGAACCACGCGCGCAAGCCGTGTGATAAGCCAAGAGCTGCAATGGCACAACGTGCAAAATTGGCGAAAGGTTGCCATAGTGCTCTGGAAGGCGAATCACATTAATACCTTCGCTATTCACGATCTCGGTATCTTGATCAGCAAATACAAAAAGCTTGCCACCTCGTGCTTTGACCTCTTGCATGTTTGACTTTAACTTTTCCAATAAAACATCATTGGGGGCGACTGTCACTACTGGCATTTTGTCGGTGACTAAGGCTAGGGGGCCATGTTTTAACTCGCCTGCAGGATACGCTTCTGCATGAATATAGGAAATTTCCTTGAGCTTTAATGCGCCCTCTAAGGCGATTGGATAATGCAGGCCACGGCCTAAGAATAGGGCGTTCTCACATTTAGCAAACGCATCACTCCAAGCAATGATTTGTGGCTCAAGTGCGAGTACAGCATGGAGTGCCTTAGGTAGGTGACGCAATTCGCGAAGCAACTCTTTTTCTTTTTCAGGAGAAATCTTGCCCGCTCGTTTTGCAATAGAAACTGCTAAAAGGTAAAGGGCGAGTAATTGTGTAGTGAATGCCTTTGTAGAAGCAACTCCAATCTCTGTGCCTGCCTTGGTCAAGAAATGCCAATCTGTTTCACGAACCATTGCGCTACTTGCGACATTACAAATTGCTAGAGTGTAATGATGGCCTAAGGCTTTTGCATGACGCAATGCGGCCAAGGTATCTGCAGTTTCGCCAGACTGTGAGACCACCACAATCAGGGTTTTAGGATTTGGCACTGTAATGCGATAGCGATATTCGCTCGCAATTTCTACTTGCGTTGGAATACTAGCAATATCCTCCAGCCAATATTTAGCAACACAGGCAGAGTAATAACTCGTTCCACATGCCAGAATCAGAATTTGATCGAAAGCCTTCCAATCTTCGGGGTTTGCTTCAAATAGCTCGGGGCCAAAAGCCGCAATATTCGCTAAGGTGTCGCCAATTGCTCTTGGTTGCTCAAAGATTTCTTTCTGCATGTAATGCTGATAAGGCCCAAGATCAACTGAGTCTGCTTGCGCAGGCATTGCCTTGCGATCACGCTGCACAGTCTTACCACCCTGATCAATAATCTGCACACTTTCTGCTTGCAAGATGGCAACATCGCCCTCCTCCAAATACATCATCAACTGAGCGCGACCTGCTAATGCAAGAGCATCTGAAGCTAAAAAGTTTTCATGATCACCAAGGGCAACTACTAAGGGGGATCCAACACGTGCACCAACTAAAGTCTTAGGACTATCTTGGGCAATCACACCAATTGCGTAGGCACCATGTAATTGTGGCAATACTGAACGTACTGCAGCTGGCAAATCTTGCTTGCTTTGTGCAACATATGCTTGATGAATTAAGTGGGCAATAACTTCGGTATCAGTCTCAGAAGTAAATATATAGCCGGCACTCTTTAATTCATTTCGAAGGTTTTCATAATTCTCAATAATGCCGTTATGTACCACAGCAATCAGGCCATTAGAAACATGCGGGTGAGCATTTTGTGTATCTGGCTTGCCATGGGTCGCCCAACGAGTATGAGCAATACCTAAGGTGCCATGGAAGTCTTTGCCCTGCGCAGCCAACTCTGAAACTCGCGCAGTAGTCCGCGCTCTCTCAATCGGATGCTGAGCATCATCACCATTGATGACAGCAAAACCACAGGAGTCATATCCCCGGTATTCTAAACGGCGCAGGCCTTCTACCAAAACATCTACAATATTTTGATGTGATGCTGCGCCTACAATGCCACACATTATTTTTTACCCTTTACGGATTTTGGTGTGGATTTCTTAGACGATACTTTTTTCTTTGCTACCTTTTTAGCCACAAGCTTTTTTTCTTTTTTAACAGGACGCTGCCACTGTAATGAAATTTGTTTTACTCGAGATACGGTAAGTTGATTTGGTGGTGCATCTTTCGTGAGCGTCGTACCGGCTCCAAGGGTTGCGCCACGGCCTACGCGCACTGGTGCAACTAATTGCGTATCAGATCCAATAAAGACATCATCTTCAATAATAGTTTGATGTTTATTTACACCATCGAAGTTACAGGTGATCGTACCAGCACCAATATTGACTCTTGATCCAACAATTGAGTCGCCTATATAAGCTAAGTGGTTGGCTTTGCTATTGGCTGCAATTTTGCTGTTCTTCACTTCAACGAAATTGCCAATATGAACATCATTTGCTAAATCTGCACCGGGTCGTAATCGAGCATAAGGACCGATAATAGATTGCTGCCCAACCTTGGCGCCATCGATATGGCTATAGGCATGAATCACCACATCTTTACCAATCAGGCTGTTACGTATTACGCAATAAGGCCCAATCTTAGTACCGGATGCCACAGTAACGCTACCTTCGAATACGCATCCCACATCAATCAATACGTCTGTGCCACACTCAAGCGAGCCGCGCACATCAATACGCGCAGGATCAGCAAGTGATACACCCAAATCCATTAATTGATTGGCAATATTGAGTTGATGAAGTCTTTCTAGTGCAGCTAACTGATCGCGACTATTCACGCCAATTGTTTCAAATTCATCATCAGCCTGAGTAGTACGAATCGGTACACCGTCTTTTACTGCCATCGCAATCACATCAGTTAAGTAGTACTCACCTTGTGCATTACTAGAGCGCAATGCCTTCAACCATTTCTTCAAAGAGTTACTTGGTAACACCATGATGCCGGTATTAATTTCTTTGATTGCTTTTTGGACAAGCGTGGCATCTTTCTCTTCAATAATCTCTTGTACTGAACCATCAGCATCTCTCACGATACGGCCATATCCGCTGGGATGACTCAGATTTTGAGTCAGAAGTGCCAGGGCACAATCTTTGCCGCGCGCACCATCGGCTAACTTTGCCAGCTTACTTAATGTTTTCTTGCTAATGAGCGGAACATCTCCATAGAGAACTAAGGTTGGCTCTTGTAGATCTAATTTTGGAAGGGCCTGTAACAGTGCGTGGCCAGTCCCCTTTTGTTCAGCCTGCAGTACAGTACTAACTTTGCTAAATATAGGATCTACCTTACTGACATTTGCCAAAAATTCTTTAACGTCCGCCGCGCCATGTCCAACTACAACGATAGGACCCTGTTTAGACGCCTTCCCCTGGATCGATAAAGCAGTATTCAACACATGCTGAAGAAGAGGTTTCCCAGCCAAAGTTTGCAGAACCTTTGGCAATGCAGACTTCATCCGCTTTCCTTGCCCCGCAGCCAAAATGACGATATTCATATAAGGGGATTATAAATCCCCGGAGTAAGGGTTCCACAGGCCAGCTCATCTAATTCAGCCTCATCAATTGCCTTATCTCCAGTAGATCTAGCGGCAATCCCCGACAACTGCGTGGAAACCTCTAAGTTTTGGAAATCAAAGGCCTCACCATCCATCAGGTGTGATGGCACGATGTGATGCATCGATCTAAAGAGGCTCTCAACGCGACCTGGGTATTGCTTCTCCCATTCCCGCAACATTTGCTTCATAGCCTGACGCTGTAAATTGGGCTGACTACCACACAGGTCACAAGGAATGATGGGGAAATTCATATCAGCTGCGTAACGCTCTAATAGCTTTTCCGGGACATATGCCAATGGACGAATCACGATGTGCTTTTCATCATCGGAGCGCAGCTTAGGCGGCATGCCCTTTAATTTGCCAGCATAAAACATATTGAGCATCAGCGTTTCAAGAATGTCATCACGGTGATGTCCCAATGCAATTTTAGTGGCGCCTAACTCATCAGCAACACGATACAAAATTCCACGACGTAAACGTGAACACAGTCCACAAGTTGTTTTTCCTTCTGGAATAACGCGTTTCACTACGCTGTAAGTATCTTGTTCTTCAATATGAAATGAAACGCCCAAGCTCTTTAAGTAGTTTGGAAGGATTTCAGCAGGAAAGTTAGGCTGTTTCTGATCTAGATTGACTGCCACAATCTCAAAGTTGATTGGCGCACGCTCACGTAACTTGAGCAGGATATCGAGCATGGCATAACTATCTTTTCCACCTGAAACGCAAACCATCACTTTATCGCCATCTTCAATCATGCCAAAATCGCCGATGGCTTGACCTACTAGACGACAGAGCTTCTTCTCAAGCTTGTTTTCCTCGAAAATAACTTTACGAATATCGCCCATGATTTCTAAATTCTTTTCTTTTTTTTGAATTAAGTCGGCTTGATTCGAAATACCTCAACTCCCACTGAATGGCAGTCTGGATAAACATCTGGTTTAGAGGTGCTGACGCGCGCAGCCAATACTTTTGGATGCGT
>JABMMT010000181.1 GCA_013205155.1 Betaproteobacteria bacterium
ATAGTCACGCCATCAAGATTGCTTGTTTTTTCTAGTAGGCGACGTAAGTCACCATCAGTAAAGATCCCAGCAACTTTCTTTGCATCATCTAAGGTAATTACCATGCCCATACGTTTAGATGTCATTTCTAATAAGGCCTCTTGAAGTGTGGCATTGATGGAAATCTTTGGCGTATCTTCAAGGGCGCGCATCACTTCACTAACATGCATCAATTGTTTGCGACCCAATCTGCCACCGGGGTGTGAGCGGATAAAATCCTCCGCTTCAAATCCTCTGGCATCTAACAGAGCAACGGCTAAGGCATCACCCATTGCCAAGCTGGCAGTAGTGCTGCTAGTAGGCGCTAGATTTAATGGACACGCCTCTTTTTCAACACTGGTATCAAGGTGGGCGTCTGCTAATTTAGCGAGTGAAGATTGTGGTGCGCCTGTAAGGGCAATTAATTTCGCGCCAGTTCGCTTAACGATGGGAACAATCATGAGGAGCTCTTCGGTTTCCCCTGAATTGGAAAGCGCCACAAAAACATCATCACGCGTTACCATTCCTAAGTCACCATGGCTGGCTTCAGCGGGGTGCACAAAAAATGCGGGTGAACCAGTGGAGGCAAATGTGGCGGCAATTTTGCGAGCAATATGGCCTGATTTACCGATGCCTGAGACCACGATACGGCCTTTGCAGCCATGCAAGAGGTCTACTGCAAGGACAAGGGCATCAGCATTGGCCCCTTCCAGGCGATCACGCATAGTTTGCAGGGCTGCAGCCTCAATAGTGAGGGTGTCGCGCGCAAGCTTCAGGGTTCGTTCACGAGTCTTAGCTATCATCGAGTAAGTATATGCCGTCAGTCCTTCAGTTAACTCTCATTCTCCTGGCCTCTGGTGTGGCCGGAGTGCTTATTTTCCGCTATTTTGGCTTACCCCCTATTTTGGGCTATTTGGCCATTGGTGTCCTGATTGGCCCCAATGCCCTTGGCCTAGCGAGCGACTCCGCCACAGTAAAGTATTTGGCTGAATTTGGGGTTGTCTTCTTAATGTTTTCAATTGGCCTGGAATTTAACCTTCATAAGCTGCGGGCTATGCGCAAGATCGTATTTGGCCTTGGCGCTAGCCAGGTAATTTTGACCATGCTCTTGGCAGTGCCAGCTAGTCTGCTGATGAGCTGGGTTTACCCGATCTCTTGGCAAGCGGCGATTGCTTTAGGTGGCGCATTGGCAATGTCTTCTACTGCGATCGTGACTAAATTGATTTCTGATCGTGCTGAATTAGAAACAGAGCACGGTCGGAATGTCGTTGGTATTTTACTATTTCAAGATTTGGCAGTGGTTTTCTTACTGATCTTGCTGCCATCGCTTGGAAAAAATCCCACAGACTTGATTGTTGCACTTACTGCTGCATCAATCAAGATCACGATTGCATTAGTGCTGATTTTCTTTATCGGTCAAACACTGATGAGTCGCTGGTTCAAGTTAGTGGCTAAGTTCCGTTCCCAAGAATTATTCATGCTCAATCTTTTGTTAATTGTGTTGGGCATGGCAGGCTTGACTGAGCACTTCGGTTTATCTTTAGCGCTCGGCGCATTCTTGGCGGGCATGTTGATTTCTGAAACACCATACCGCCATCAGGTGGAGGAAGACATCAAACCTTTCCGCGATGTCTTGCTTGGGCTTTTCTTTATAACGATTGGTATGCTACTGGATTTCAATGTCATTCGAGAGCAATGGATGTTAGTTTTGGCTTTACTAATAGGCCCACTGGTATGCAAGTTCGGCCTCATTACCGTACTCTCTAAAGTATTTGGTTCTAGCACTGGCATTTCTATCAGAACCGGCCTATGTCTGGCTCAAGCAGGTGAATTTGGGTTTGTTTTACTCACTCAAATTGATGGCTTGGATTTAATTGACCCAACTTTGAGCCAGGCAGTATTAGCGGCAATGCTGATCTCGATGTTCTGGGCGCCTTTCTTAATTGAATATAGCGATCGCATTGCAATGCGCTTTTCTAGTAACGAATGGTTATTGCAATCACTGGCTTTAACAAGGGTGGCAGCCAAGAGTGTGCGTAATGAAAACCATGTTGTGATTTGTGGTTTTGGTCGCTCAGGACAAAGCTTGGCACGCATGCTAGATCAAGAAAAAATCCCTTACATTGCTTTGGATTTAGATCCTGATCGCGTTAAAGAGGCTGCTGCTGCTGGTGATAACGTTGTCTATGGCGACGCTAGCCGTGAAAACTATTTGATTGCTGCCGGCCTCTCTCGAGCAAAAGCGGTAGTCATTACGTATGCAGATACTGCAGCAAGCATGCGTGTGTTGAGACAAGTAGAGCATTTGCGCCCAGGAATGACAGTATTAGTACGCACTAGAGATGATGCTGATATTGCAAAACTACAGGCTGCTGGTGCTACTGAAGTCATTCCGGAACTCATAGAGGGTAGCCTCATGATTGCTTCTCACGTCTTGCTAATCATGGGCGTACCAATGCGCAAGGTAGTCAGAAGAATTACTACCGCTCGTGAAGAGC
>JABMMT010000182.1 GCA_013205155.1 Betaproteobacteria bacterium
AAAACGCCTGGTCATCCAGAGTATGGAATGACTGTTGGGGTTGAGACGACTACTGGGCCATTGGGTCAGGGAATTGCGAATGCAGTCGGTATGGCGCTTGCAGAGAAATTACTCGCAGAAGAATTTAATCGCCCAGGACATCAAATTGTTGATCACTACACTTACGTCTTTTTAGGTGATGGATGTTTGATGGAAGGTATTAGTCATGAGGTGTGTTCATTGGCTGGTACCTTAAAGTTAAATAAGCTCATTGCTTTATGGGATGACAACGGAATTTCTATTGACGGTAAGGTGGTATCTTGGTTTAACGAAGACACGCCAAAACGTTTTGAAGCGTATGGCTGGAGCGTAATCCGGGATGTTGATGGTCATGATGCCGAGGCTGTATCTGCGGCGCTTACAAAAGCGAAAAAGAGTGATAAACCGACATTAATTTGCTGTAAGACCGACATTGGTAAGGGCTCGCCCAATATGGCTGGTAGCGATAAAGTGCATGGTTCACCATTAGGTGCAACGGAGATTGCTCAGACTCGCGTTGCTTTGAACTGGCCCTATGCTCCATTCGAAATTCCAAAAGATATTTATGTAGCTTGGGATTTTAAAAAGCGTGGCCAAGCACTTGAGCATGAATGGAATAAACAATTCCAAACATACAAAAGCAAATATTCTGAGCTCGCCTCGGAACTACAGCGTCGTATGCAGGGTGACTTATCCAAAGATTTTGCAGCTACTTTAAATACCTATCTGAAAACATGCGAATCAAAAGCAGAATCTGTAGCAACCCGTAAAGCCAGTCAAAATGCGATTGAAGCTTTAGCTCCCGCCGTTCCTGAATTTATAGGTGGTTCAGCAGACTTAACGGGTTCTAATTTAACCAATTGGTCTACTTGTAAAGCCGTGCGTGGTGATCAATGGGGTAACCATATCAACTATGGCGTTCGTGAATTTGGGATGAGCGCCATTATGAATGGTATCGCTTTGCATGGGGGATACATTCCATTTGGCGGTACCTTCCTAACCTTCTCAGATTACAGCCGTAACGCTTTGCGCATGGCGGCTTTGATGAAGTTGCGCAGCATCTTTGTCTTTACGCATGACTCCATTGGTCTAGGTGAAGATGGTCCCACCCATCAATCTGTTGAGCAGGTCGCTAGCTTGCGGCTAATCCCCAATCTCATGGTCTGGCGTCCTTGTGATACCACCGAGAGTGGGGTTGCCTGGGGTGCAGCAATCGAGCGTAAGAATGGGCCAAGTGCTTTAATCTTTAGTCGTCAGACCTGCCCATTTGTTTCTCGTAGTGCTGCCCAAGTAAAAGAAATTGCTCGTGGCGCTTATGTATTGCGTGATCCAAAATCTACCAAGATTGATGCTGTGATAATTGCTACTGGTTCTGAAATAGCCCTTGCTCTTCAGGCTGCGCAGCATTTAGAAAAGGATGGGATTGGAGTGCGCGTAGTCTCTATGCCTGCTACTACGGTCTTTGATCAGCAAGATGCCACCTATAAGGCTAAGGTATTACCTGCCAATATTCCTCGTATCGCAGTTGAAGCAGGCGTGAGTGACTTCTGGTGGAAGTATGGTTGCGCGGCTGTTCATGGAGTAGATACTTTTGGTGAGTCTGCGCCAGCACCAGAGCTCTATGAGTATTTTGGCTTAACAAGCGATCAGATTGTAAAGACTGTGAAGCAGTGCATTACACGGACATAAATATCAAGCCTCATCAAAGATTAAAAATTCGTGAATTTAATATAAGTTAGGGGAATGGAATGACAATTAATGTCGCAATTAATGGCTATGGTCGGATTGGGCGCATGGTATTACGCGCCTTGTATGAAGACCAGGTCAATGGCAAACCTAGGCGAGATATTAAGATCGTTGCGATTAATGCGATGGGTGATATCGCAATTAATGCCCACTTAACTCAGTACGACTCTGCACATGGCCGCTTCCCAGCTCAGGTCTCAGTTGATGGTGATTGTATGGTAGTGAATGGCGATCGCATCAAAATGTTCTCCACTCGTAATCCAGCAGAAACCCCATGGGGTGAGTTGGGTGTTGATCTAGTTTTAGAGTGCACTGGTCAGTTCACCTCTAAAGAAAAAGCGATGATTCATATTCAACAGGGTGCGAAAAAAGTATTGATTTCAGCTCCTGGTGAAAAAGATGTGGATGCGACGATTGTGTATGGCGTGAATCAACAGGTTTTAAAGCCAGGTGATGTGGTGGTATCTAACGCAAGTTGTACCACCAACTGTTTAGCACCCTTAGTCAAACCTTTGCTGGAAAAAATTGGTATTGAGTCGGGCTTAATGACCACGATTCATGCGTTTACCAATGACCAAGTATTAACGGATGTTTATCACAAGGATATGCGGCGGGCACGCTCAGCTGTGACCAGTATGATCCCAACTAAAACCGGTGCAGCCAAAGCCATTGGCTTAGTGTTGCCAGCACTCGCAGGTCGCTTTGATGGTTTTGCAATGCGTGTACCTGTTATTAATGTTTCTGTTGTAGATTTAACCTTCGCCGCTAGTCGTGCGACTAGCGTAGATGAAGTCAACTCCATTTTGAAAGCGGCAAGTGAAGGTGAACTTAAGGGTATTTTGGGCTTTAATACCTTGCCTTTAGTTTCCATCGACTTTAATCATGACCCTCGTCCAAGTATCTACGATGCCTCACAGACTCGTATTTCTGCTGATGGAAAATTGGTCAAGGTATTGGCTTGGTATGACAACGAATGGGGTTATTCAGTCCAAATGCTCAATGCTGCAGAAGCTTTAATGGCGGTTAAGTAACTAAAAGTGACTGAAATTGCCATAAATAGTACTGCTTATGTACAAAAGACCTCAATTTGAGGTCTTTTTTCATTAATCATCCCTCAAAGTGGCCAATGCCATCTATTTTTGCTTATTTCGGCAGTTCTTCTTCAGGCAATGGCCATACATCGCTAAGGAATGCTCTTGGAGCTTAAATCCGAGGTTTTTAGCGATATCCCGCTGCCTTCTCTCAATTGCCTCATCTACAAACTCCTCAACATGGCCACAGTCAAGACAAACTAGGTGGTCATGATGGTTGCCTTCATTGAGTTCGTAAATGGCCCGACTATCGCCCTTACTGGACTCAAAATGGCTACGAAGTAAAAGCCCTGCTTGCTCAAATTGCGTTAACACTCGATATACAGTGGCTAGGCCGATTTCTTGATCCTCTTTAGCAAGCGCCATAAAGACATCTTCCGCACTGAAATGAGTACCCCCATTGTGATGAAAAAAATCCAAGATTTTCATACGAGGACCGGTTGCTTTTAGACCGATATCTCTTAAATCTGCTGGCGAAGGGTTTTGGTTCGTAGTCATGGCTTTGGGAGCTAAAATCAAGATCTTAATGATACGTCTAGCCATGCAAAATTGCCCTGTACTTTTTAATCGCTTTTTGGACCCTTTTTTAAAGAGGTTTTATGCTCCCCCGCGGATTGGCTTAATGGCGCTTACTTTCTTGGGATTTTTAAGCCTGGGAGGCTGCACTTCTGCAGTGGATGACCATCAGCGCGCTTGGATGAATACTATTTTTAGGCCTTATGTTCCTGACGTTGTCCAAGGTAATTTTATTTCTAGTGAGCAGTATTCGAAGCTGAAGTTGGGTATGACACGCGAACAGGTCCGTCAAATTTTAGGCACCCCTCTATTGGCAAGCTATTTCCATGTCAATCGCTGGGATTACGTTTTTGAATTTAAACGCGCAGGTCAAGTGATTGGTAAAGAGCGTCGTGTAACCATCTTTTTTGATGGCGATAAAGTGGTGAAATTTGATGGCGATGCCCTGCCAACCGAAGTAGAGATGGTGGCGGAAATTGATAACTATGCAAAACAGAAACGCTCCTTCTGGGAAATTTTGACTGGTAGCAACAAGCCACCGGTGACAGTGCCTTTGCAGCAACCTGAGTTGTTAGTTCCTAGCCCCACTAATAATTTGCCTCCGGTAACTCCGGTAACTAAGCCTGCCGAGATTTTGACTCCTAAGCCAGCTGAAAGCGCTACTCCAACAACCAATTTAGTAACAGAATCGGCGGGCTCTGATAAACCAACCCCGTTGAAAACCCAGTAAGAAAAACTCTTAAGCAGTTTGTAACGAATACTTTAATAACAGAGCGAAGAAATCCATGATGAAGATTGCAATAGCTGGAGCCACAGGTCGAATGGGCAAAATGTTAATTGAAGCCGTTCTGAATGCGCCGGATACTCAATTGGTGGGCGCACTTGAGCATGCCTCATGTCCGCAGTTAGGTGAAGATGCAGCCGCCTTCTTAGGTAAAAAAACAGGAGTGTTTATTTCTGCAGATGTAGCTCAGGTATTAAGTGGCGCCCAGTTCTTGATTGATTTCACAAGACCTGAGGGCACGATGGCGCATTTGGCAGTTGCTGAAAAAACGGGTACCAAGATGGTGATCGGTACAACCGGTTTGAGTACAGAACAAATTGCCAATCTGAAGACTGCCTCTGCAAAGTTAGCAATCGTTTTTGCACCCAATATGAGTGTAGGTGTCAATGCGACCTTTAAGTTATTAGAAATCGCCGCAAAAATGTTGAATGAGGGTTATGACATTGAGATTGTTGAGGCACACCACCGTCATAAAGTAGATGCTCCTTCCGGCACTGCACTCAAGATGGGTGAGGTGATTGCCGAGTCCCTTGGTAAAAGCTTGGATGATGTTGCAGTTTATGCAAGAGAAGGCCATACCGGCGAACGCAAAGAGGGCACGATTGGTTTTGCCACGATTCGAGGCGGCGATATTGTTGGCGATCACACGGTCTTATTTGCTGGTGAGGGCGAACGTATAGAAATTAGTCATAAATCGTCCAGTCGCCAATCTTATGCACAAGGATCATTGCGTGCAGCGCGCTTCTTGCAAAATCAAACTGCAGGCCTATATGACATGCAAGATGTTTTAGGTTTGCGTAAGTAGCCATTGAATTAAACCTAGAGAAGAAAAGAGCTGTATTACATGAGTAAGGATTACGACTACCGTCGCATTGAAGCAGCGGCTCAAGCCGATTGGGATAGCGTCAAGGCCTATCAAGTATCAGAAAGCGCAGTTGATGCCGCTGGTCAGAAAAAGCCAAAATATTACGCTTGCTCGATGTTGCCTTATCCATCTGGCAAATTGCACATGGGCCATGTGCGTAACTACACCATCAACGATGTGATGGCCCGTCAGTTGCGCATGCAAGGTTATAACGTCTTGATGCCAATGGGTTGGGATGCTTTCGGTATGCCAGCTGAAAATGCGGCGATTCAGAATAAGGTTCCTCCTGCGCAATGGACCTACGACAACATTGCTTATATGAAAAAGCAAATGGTCGCAATGGGCCTTGCAATTGACTGGTCTCGCGAAGTAGCGACCTGTAGTCCTGACTACTATCGGTGGAATCAGTGGCTCTTCTTAAAGATGTTGGAAAAAGGTATTGCTTATCGTAAGACGCAAGTAGTCAATTGGGATCCTATTGATCAAACAGTATTGGCAAATGAGCAGGTCATTGATGGCCGTGGTTGGCGCTCTGGCGCATTAGTTGAGAAACGTGAAATTCCTGGTTACTACTTCAACATCACTGCTTATGCCGAACAACTGCTAGATGGTCTGGATGGATTGGGCTGGCCTGAACGGGTCAAAACAATGCAACAAAATTGGATTGGAAAAAGCCGTGGCGTGCGTTTTGCTTTCAAGCATCAAATTGCTGATGACCAGGGCAATTTTATTCAAGATGGCTTGCTGTATGTATTTACTACTCGTGCTGATACGATCATGGGAGTTACTTTTTGCGCAGTTGCTGCTGAGCACCCACTAGCTATAAAAGCAGTCGCTGATCATCCAGCCCTCGCTGCCTTCATTGAAAAGTGTAAGACCGGCAGTGTGATTGAATCTGATTTAGCAACGCAAGAAAAAGAAGGCATGTTCACTGGACTGTATGTCACACATCCTTTAACGCAAGAGCAAGTACCGGTTTGGGTGGGTAATTATGTCTTGATGTCTTATGGTGACGGTGCAGTGATGGGCGTGCCGGCGCATGATGAGCGTGATTTTATATTTGCATTGAAGTACAAACTACCAATTAAGCAAGTGATTGCGCTCAAGGGTGAGTCGCCAATGTTTAACCCAACTCGTTGGGAAGATTGGTACGCTCAAAAAGAGGGCGTGATTTGTTTAAATAGCGACAAGTTTGATGGTATGTCTCATCAAGAGGCTGTTAGTGCTGTCGCTCAAGATTTAGAAAAGATGGGCATTGGAGAGATCAAGACTACCTATCGCCTACGCGATTGGGGTATTTCACGTCAGCGCTACTGGGGTACGCCGATTCCGATTATTCACTGTGGTGATGAAACTCATCCAGGCTGTGGCGCTGTGCCAGTACCAGAAGCAGACCTTCCAGTAGTTTTGCCAGAAGATTGTGTGCCAGATGGTAGTGGTAACCCGCTGAATAAGCGCACCGATTTTTTAAATACGAAGTGTCCAAAATGCGGCAAACCTGCCCGACGTGAAACTGACACCATGGATACCTTTGTCGATTCTTCTTGGTATTTCATGCGTTATACAGGTCCCAATGCGAAGTCCATGGTGGATGAACGTAATGAATATTGGATGCCAATGGACCAATATATTGGTGGAATTGAGCATGCTATTTTGCATTTACTCTATGCGCGTTTCTGGACTAAGGTGATGCGGGATCTCAATCTCATTAGCTTTGATGAGCCATTCCAGAATCTATTAACCCAGGGAATGGTTCTAAACGAGACTTATTACTCTGAAGATGCCACCGGCAAAAAAACCTGGCTTAACCCTTTGGATGTGGAGCTAGACTTAGATGAAAAAGGTCGCCCACAAGGTGCAAAGTTAAAAGACGGTAGCTCTAAATCACCAGTCATCATTGGTGGTGTTGAGAAGATGTCTAAGAGTAAAAATAATGGAGTTGATCCCCAAGCCTTAATTAATCAGTATGGTGCAGATACTGCACGTTTATTCGTGATGTTTACTGCTCCTCCCGAGCAACAGCTTGAGTGGTCGGGTGCTGGTGTGGATGGCGCCTCACGTTTCTTGCGGCGCGTGTGGATGTATTCGAGTAGTCAAGCCGATGCGCTGCGTAATGTACCTAATCAAATTCCAGGCAATTTGAGTGAGTCTGAAAAAGCATTACGCCGTGAAGTACATACCATTCTCAAACAAGCAAACTTTGATTATCAGCGTCGTCAATACAACACTGTCGTTTCTGCTGCGATGAAGATGCTCAATGTGCTTGAGCCAATTAAGCTGGGTCAAGGCTCTTCGATTAGCGCACCAGTACTTCGTGAATGCCTCAGCATCTTGTTGCGTATTCTGTATCCAGTTGTGCCACACTTAACCCATGTGCTCTGGAAAGATATGGGCTATGAGAGCCATTATGGTTCCTTATTAGATGCGCCATGGCCAGTGGTAGATGTGTCTGCGCTAGTTCAAACAGAAGTCACTTTGATGCTACAGATTAATGGCAAATTACGTGGAGATATTCGAGTGCCTGCAGATGCTAGTAAGGAGCAAATTGAGGCATTGGCTTTACAAAGCGAGCCAGCTTTAAAGGCTTTGAACGGCGGGGCGCCTAAAAAGATCATTGTGGTGCCTGGCCGTTTAGTCAATATCGTCGCTTAGCTTGTAGCCTGAACCTTTTTACTGGAAACTAGAGAGATGAGCTCAAATCAGCATAACAAGAAAATGCAATCCTCTTCTGCCAATATTAATTTACTGAGAAGAACAGCGCTCAGTCTATTTGTGCTGGCCCCATTAAGCGGCCTGATGGCCTGCGGATATCGTTTGCGCGGCGCAGTCGATTTGCCATTTAATGCACTGGCGATTACAGGCAACCCTTCCCCTCCACTGCGCGCTGATTTACAGACCGCTGTTTTAACTGGTACTGCAGTTAAAGTTGCGATTAATCCGCGTGATGCCGACTTAATCCTAGAAATCACCAACGAAATTACTGGCCGTGAAGTTTTGGCTTTTAACTCGAGCGGTCAGATCTCAGCCTATCGCTTAAATATTCGCGTGGGCTTTAGAGCCTTTGATACTGCTGGTACAGAAATTGTGCCAGAGGCAGAGGTTTTCATCACACGAGATATGGACTTCTCGGTCTCGACTGTTTTGGCAAACGATGCCCAGATACAAACCTTCTTGGGCTTGATGCGCCGTGATTTAGCGATTCAGATTCTGCGTCGGGTAGCCTCTTCTTCTAAAGCTCCTAGGTCAAAGGCTTTTTGAGACTCAATGACATTGCATGGTTAAAACTGACGCCTTAAAAGTCCATCTAAAAAAGTTAGATGCTGGCGGCACGATGCTGCCTCTGTATATCTTTAGTGGTGATGAGCCACTCTTAATGATGGAAGCAATGGATCAATTGCGAGCGATGGCCAAAAAGCAATCCTATACAGAGCGCGAAGTGCTATTGCAAGAACGAGGATTTGATTGGAGCGCACTCCTCAGTGCTGGACAAACCATGTCTCTCTTTGGGGATAAGCGCTGGCTTGAGTTGCGCATTCCGACAGGTAAGCCGGGTCGTGATGGTGCAGATGCCCTCAAGCAATTTGCTGCGCAAGTTCAGTCACAGTCTCAGGTGTCAGAAGGACCAGACACAGTGGTCTGTATTATTTTGCCTCGCTTGGATGGAAAGACCAAGACCTCTGCTTGGTTTAGCGCTTTGGATGAAGCGGGAATGGCTATTCAAATTGACTCCTTAGATCGCAGCCAATTACCGCAATGGATTACTGGACGCTTAAAAAATCAAAATCAAGAGGTCGAGCCTGGAGCCGAAGGAATGAGAGCGCTCGAGTTTATTGCGAATCAGGTGGAGGGCAATTTAATTGCTGCTCATCAAGAAATTCAGAAACTAGGATTGTTATATCCCAACGGAAAGTTAACTGAAGAGCAAATTCAGACTGCGATTTTGAAAGTTGCACGCTATAACGTATTTGAATTGACGGAAGCCATGCTGGCAGGGGATTTAGCTAGACTAAATCGCATGCTTGATGGATTAAAAGGCGAAGGTGAGCCCTTAGTTCTAATTCTGTGGAGCGTGACAGAAGAGCTTAGGCTACTATCTAAGTTGAAAGCTGCGAGCGATGCTGGTGAGTCGGTGCAGCAGTTAATGCGCGCTAATCGTGTTTGGGGAAATAAAGAACGCTTGTACCCGAATGCATTAAAGCGTGTTCAGCCTTTAAAGTTGCGTAGAGCAATGCAGGTAGCTGCTGGATTAGATCGTCAGGTAAAAGGTCTTTATGCTGCAGATCTCCCAGCAGACCCTTGGGATGGTTTGCGCTTAGTAGGCAATCTATTACGCTAAGCTTGGAGACAGAGCAAGACTAGGGAAAGATTGAGAAAGTCGGAAAAATGAGTTCAGCAATACAACAAATGATGCATGACATAGGTGAGCGGGCTCGTAGAGCATCGCGCGCTATGACTCGGGCATCGGCTGAACAAAAGAATCAAGCCCTTTTACATATTGCCCAGCTTGTGCGTCAAAAGGTAAGCGATCTTCTGAAGGTAAATCAAGTGGATATTGAGCGCGCTAAGACTAACGGTCAAGATGCTGCTTTTATTGATCGCTTGACGATGACAGCAAAGACGATTGAAACCATGGCTTTGGGTTTAGAGCAAATTGTTAGTTTGGAAGATCCAATTGGAAAAATTTCTGCATTGAAAAAGCAAGCCTCAGGAATTGAGTTAGGTCAGATGCGTGTACCGCTGGGTGTCATTGGGATTATTTATGAATCTCGTCCTAACGTCACAATTGATGCTGCAGCCCTTTGTCTGAAATCGGGGAACGCCGTGATTTTGCGTGGTGGTTCTGAGGCGATTGATTCCAATACTTTATTAGCTCAAATCATTCAAGAGGGCCTAGCAGCAGCAGCTTTGCCGAAGGATGCAGTCCAGGTAGTGGCTACCACTGATCGTGCAGCAGTTGGTGAAATGATCACGATGACGCAATACATTGATGTGATCGTGCCACGCGGTGGTAAGAGTCTCATTGCGCGTTTAATGGCTGAAGCACGTGTACCAATGATTAAACATTTAGATGGTATTTGTCATACTTATATTGATGCGGATGCTGATATCGAGATGGCAGTAAAGGTCTGTGATAACGCCAAGACGCAACGCTATGCGCCTTGTAATACGATGGAAACCCTATTGGTGAATCAAGTGATTGCTGCAAAGGTATTGCCAACACTTTGTAAGATTTATCAAGATAAGGGAGTGGAATTGCGAGTAGATCCAGCCACTCGCAAAACCTTAGAAGACGCTGGGCTAAAGAATTTGGTGGATGCTAAGGAGGAAGATTGGCATACAGAATATCTAGCCCCGATTTTGTCAATTAAGACTGTAGCTGATATTGATGAGGCTATGAGCCATATAGAGCACTACGGTAGTAAACATACTGATGCCATCATCACTAATAACAAGGCTCTAGCTGATCGATTCTTACGTGAAGTAGATAGTGCCAGTGTCATGGTCAATGTGAGCACACGCTTTGCCGATGGTTTTGAATATGGCCTCGGCGCTGAGATTGGTATTTCGAATGACAAGCTCCATGCACGAGGCCCAGTAGGGCTTGATGGCCTGACCTCTCTTAAATATATCGTCATGGGTCATGGCGAGATTCGTACTTAAGAGATAAATCACTATGGGTAATGCATATCTCTGGGTAAAGACATTTCATATTGTCTTAATTACATCTTGGTTCGCAGGATTATTTTATTTGCCTAGAATTTTTGTCAATCTCGCAGTTGAAAAAAATGCTGAAACTTATACCCGTCTGCTTGGTATGGCTGACCGTCTCTTTCGGTTTATGACGATCTTAGCAGTGCCTGCCATTGTGCTAGGTCTGATTCTTTGGCTTTACTTTGGGGTCGGTGCTGGTGAAGTTTGGATGCATGCAAAATTATTTTTTGTACTGTTGATTATTGGATATCACCATTCATGCTGGAATCTACTAAAGAAATTCCGAGCTGGTATAAATACTAAATCTGGTGTGTGGTACCGCTGGTTTAATGAGGCTCCTGTGCTTTTATTGGTAATCGTTGTGGCGCTCGTTATTTTTAAACCCTAATTACTATTTTTAAGTTCCTTCCTTTTCTAAGATTGCTAGACCTATGAGATTTTTTGTTGTTTGTCCAGGCGGTCTAGAGGCGCCGCTCGCGCAAGAGTTGGCCAGCATTGCGAATCGTCCAGATTCTAAGGCGCTGGGTACTTGGGTCATTGATTCAACGCCTACCAGTCCGTCTGGTGGTATTGGTTTGGCGGCGCCTATTTCTGCGGCGATGGCCCTCAATCTTCACTCCAGAATTGCTAGTCGTGTTTTATTGCAAATGGCACAAGCACCCTATAGGCAGGAAGATGATTTATATAAGTTAGCCAGTGGTTTGGCTTGGGAAGACTGGTTTACCTCTAAACAAACTTTGCGCGTTGATGTGACGGCGCATCGCTCTCCACTAAAGAGTTTGAATTTTGCTACGCTCAAAATCAAAGATGCGATTGTGGATCGTTTGCGTGATGTGACAGGTGATCGTCCTAGTATTGATACAGCCTTTCCGGATATTCGTGTACAAGCCCATTTAACTGCAACTCAAGTCACTATTTATTTAGATACATCTGGAGAAGCGCTATTTAAAAGGGGTTGGCGCGATGAAAAAGGCGACGCACCTTTAAAAGAAAATTTGGCCGCAGGTATTTTATTGATTACAGCTTGGCAACCATCGCAGACGCTTTTTGATCCGATGTGCGGTAGTGGAACCTTTCTGATTGAGGCAGCACAAATGGCGTTGGCTATTCCGCCAGGAGCTATTCGTGCAGGGATGTATGGTGATGATGCCAAGCCAAGTCGGCTAGCCTACCGTCCTTTAGTGACTTCGGCTCATGGTTTTGGCTTTCAGAGGCTCAAACCTTTCAATGAGCCTACCGAGCAAAAGCGTTGGATTGAATTAAAGGAAGCGGCACTAGCCCAAATGTTAGCAATGCGTCAGCAATACCCTACGGTAGAGTCCCTTAGAATCAGCGGCGGAGATATTAATGAAAAATTAGTCTCGATGTTTAGGGGAAATTGGCAAAGAGCCCAATTACCCGATCAGCCAGTTGTTAGGCAAGTTGACGCTTTAGCAGCAAAGCCACCCATCAATACAAAAGAGGGGGTCATGTTGTTAAATCCTCCTTATGGCGAGCGCTTAGTAATCAAGGGCGGTCGTGGACAAGAGCGAAATCAAGACATATCCGACTACGAGGAAGAGCCAGAAAATCGTTTTGAGCTGAATCTTGAAACAGGCCGTCAAAGTGCTAAGCGATCTAGTCGAGAATCATTAAAGAGATCACAAGCCCAAGAGGAACAAGATCCCAAGTTTGTTGAGTTTCTAAGACAGTTTGGTCAGCATCTCAAAGATTCTAATGGTGGCTGGAATGTGTTTGTTTTAACGGCGGAAATGGCTAAACCTGCGCAATTGCCTATTAAAGAAACAAAGCCAACCCCTTTATTAAATGGTCCGCTAGAATGCCGACTC
>JABMMT010000183.1 GCA_013205155.1 Betaproteobacteria bacterium
GTATTTATTGAGTGTAACTATTGAGTGGGAATAAGTGCCTTTCGAGTGCAAACAGTTTTCTAAATGCCATTATCTGAATTACGCCAATCTGCCCTTGAATTACTGGCAACCCCTGATCCCCACATAAAAGTTAGCGGCATTCGTCAATTATTTGATGCCTATCATGCCGGTCAAGTCTTACTGAACGTTGATTTGGATTTAGATGCCGGGATGATGTGTATTCCAGGGCGCCCACAAAAACCTGACTTGGTCCCACCATTAGAGGTTCCCAAGCGTGCGATGAATACTGATCAAGGTCGTGCTTCTTTATTGCACTCCCTTGCACATATTGAATTTAATGCCATGAACCTTGCCTTAGATGCAATTTGGCGCTTTAAAGGAATGCCAGCATCATATTACGAAGATTGGCTCAAGGTAACAAAAGAAGAGGCTTACCATTTTAGTTTGCTAGAGGCTTACTTAAAGCAGATGGGTTATATCTATGGTGATTTTCTGGCGCACAATAGCTTGTGGGAGATGGTAGAAAGAACCACCGATGCAGTCATTGCTCGCATGGCTTTGGTTCCCAGAACGATGGAGGCCAGAGGCTTAGACGCGGTTCCGATGATCCGTGAGAGATTTAAGCAAATCAAAGATGTACAAGCGGTAGAGATACTAGAGATTATTTTGAAGGATGAAATTGGCCATGTATTGATCGGCAATAAATGGTTTAATTTTTTATGTGAGAAAAATAATCTTTCGGCCATCACAACCTATAAAGAATTAGCAAGGAAATATCGCGCACCAGTTTTAAGAGGTCCCTTTAATCTTGAGGGAAGAAAGCAGGCTGGATTTACAAACGAAGAGCTTGATCTTTTGGGCATTGATTAAAGTATTGAATATAAGATTAATTTGGAGAATCACAAATGAACATATCACGTAGAACTTTTATCGCTGCTGTTGCATTAACTCCAATAGCTTGTGGTACTCCACTGGGGTATCAAAGGGGTACGCCGATCACGCAACCTCAGCCTACTCCTGTTATCCGCGCACCTAAGGTAGGGCAGGAATGGACCTATAACCAGCGCGACCTATTCAATGGAAAAACCTTGGGTCTCTTTACTGATCGAGTGGCGAGCATTGGCGCGACGATTATCATTGAAAGAACGGATGAGAATGGCGGCAGATCTTCAAATGAAGTCCAGGGTCCTTGGGGCACTGTGATTACAGACCCGCATTGGTCACGAACGATCAGCTATAACCCACCCATTGCCTTATGGCCCCAAGAGCTTTCAGATAGATGGGCCAAGCAATTTATTACGAAATACTCATTAGCTGGCTATCCTGATAACTTATATAACTGGCAGGAATATATGAGTGTTCATGGGTGGGAGCAGATCACAGTCCCAGCAGGAACGTTTTTAACCTTACGCTATCAAAACCTGATTCATTATGAGAGTGATGATGCCAATAAAGTGAACTGTATTCGTAAAGAAACGATATGGTTTGCTCCCAGCATTGGTCGCTGGGTAGTACGAGAGATTTCTGGCTCATACATGATTTCGGGACAATTGGGTGCTGCCAATTTAGAAGATAGTTATCAGTGGCAATTAACTTCATTTAAATAATAATGTGGCATAAATTATGCTCATTGGTATTGCCGATGCTTTTAGTCAGCTGTATTACTTCTCAACCCTATCCCACTACAACACCATTATCTGCCCCTATTAATCCACCGAGCATGCGCCCGCCACAAGTCGGGCAGCAATGGGTTTATCAAGTACGCAATGTCTTCAATCAAGAGCTTGTCGATATCGTCACAGAGACAGTGGTGTCACTTAAGCCACAAATACGAATTGAGCGAGCTAGTCAAAAGTTAGGAAGATTACCTGATGAAATTCAAGATTCTTGGGGTTATGTAGTACAAGATCCTCAATGGAATCCAGCGCAACGATTTCAGGATGCTTTACCCTTGTGGCCAGAAAAATTAACTCAGGGCTGGTCTGGTTTTTATCGTACTCGTTATCAAATTCCAAATAATTCCAATGCAAGTTATTACTGGGGTTTAGTCAGTAAAGCACTTCAGTGGGAGAGAATTTCTGTACCTGCTGGCCAATTTACCGTCCTCAAATATCATCATGAGAATCCTTATTTTGAGAGTAATGATGTATTTAGAGTCGGAAACTATCGTGAAGAAGATATCTGGTTATCCCCAGAAATCGGGCGCTGGGTTGTCCGCAGATCCTTTGGCCGATATATTACCCAAGGTGTTTATTGGTCAAATGCGTATTGGGAGGACTATCTTGAGTGGGAGCTGATCTCCTGGAAGTAAATCAAGGGTATTGGTAATGCGCTTAAAATGGGTCACTACCATGTATACCGTTAAAGAACTTTTTCCTACCCTTCAAGGTGAGGGTGCTCATAGTGGCAGAGCCGCAGTCTTTTGTCGTTTTGCTGGCTGTAATTTATGGAGTGGCCGAGAGGAAGATCGCGCAACGGCAATCTGTCAGTTTTGTGATACTGATTTTGTTGGTAGTGATGGGGATGGTGGCGGAAAATTTGAGAACGCAGTTGATCTTGCCGATAATATCGAGCAGGCTTGGAATAGTACCTTAGCTGGACCACAACAACGTTATGTCGTTTTTACTGGCGGCGAGCCTTTACTGCAACTTGATGCGTCATTAATTAATGCGCTTCATCAAAAAGGCTTTGAAGTAGCGATCGAAACCAATGGCACTATTAAGATTCCAAAAGGGGTAGATTGGGTTTGTGTCAGCCCTAAGGCGGGTTCAGATTTAATCGTATTACAGGCTGATGAGCTCAAACTTGTCATTCCGCAATTCAATCACCAATCGCTGGAGACTTTATTAGCTCGTTTTGAAAAGATGGATTATCGTCATCGATTTTTACAACCGATGGATGGCTTAGACCTTCAAAAGAACACAGAATTAGCGGTTCGCTTATGTCAAAAGAGACCACTTTGGAGGTTAAGCCTTCAATCCCATAAACTCATCGGAATTCGATAATTGGCACTAGCCAGAAATACTTTTAAGCCAGAATGACTACTAAATCTCCTATAGTCTCTATCACCCGTCGTCTTGAATTTGATTCCGGACACCGCATTCCAAATCATGACGGTCAATGTAAACATTTACATGGTCATCGCTATGCGATTGAGGTGACCTTAACAGGTGAAATTGCAGACCATCCCGGTAAAGCAGATGATGGTATGGTGCTGGACTTTGGTGATATCAAACGGTTGACCCATCAGCATCTAGTTGAACTTTGGGATCACGCTTTTTTAGTAGCCAAGGAGGATGAGGTCTTAGTGTCTTTTCTAAATTCACTGCCTAATCACAAGACGGTGATCATGGAGCATGTACCTACAGTAGAAAATTTAGCAAATACCGCATTTACAATATTGCAGCCAATTTTTCAGCAAGCTTTTGGGGGACATCTTGTATTAACAGCCCTCCGTCTTTATGAGACCCCCAATTGCTGGGCGGATGTGAGCGCTTAGTAAATCATGCAAGCTGCACTTGACCGTCAATTTATGCAACAAGCCATTGAGCAAGCTCACTTGGCTGCTATTGCAGGAGAGGTTCCAGTTGGTGCCGTACTGGTGCGGGATGGACAAGTGATCTCCAAGGCCTTTAATCAGCCTATCACCAACCATGACCCCAGTGCTCATGCAGAAATGTTAGCCTTAAGACAAGCTGCGCTGACAGAGCAAAATTATCGTTTGCCTGGAACCACTCTGTATGTCACTCTGGAGCCATGCGCCATGTGTGCAGGCGCCATGTTACATGCTAGAGTGGATCGGATTGTGTTCGGAGCGCCAGACCCCAAAACTGGAGCAGCTGGCAGTGTGGTTGATCTATTTGCCATGAAGCAGATTAATCATCAGACGAGTATTGAAGGTGGAATCATGGGTGATGAATGCGGTCAATTACTAAAAAACTTCTTTAAGGAGCGGCGTTGAAAACAATTCATCTGATAGCTCCTTCGGGTGCGAGCCTAGATGCAAAAAGTCCTTTGCTAGGGATCGAATGGCTTAGAGCTCAGGGGATTCAAATTGAAAATGCTACTTGTGTAGAACGGGTTTCTGAACGTTTTGCTGGTAAGGACGCGGAGCGCTTGGCTGAGTTAAATCAGCTTGCTCAGTTAGTACCTCATAAACTAGCAATGGCCATGCGTGGTGGTTACGGTATTCACCGTTTACTGCCTAATATTGAATGGTCAGCAATTGCAAAAGCAATTGAGAATGGTTTGCAGGTTTGTGGTCATAGCGATTTCACTGCCTTTTCTTTGGCTTTGTTAGCAAAAACTGGCGCAGTGACATTGTCAGGACCTATGCTGAACTATGACTTTGGACGAGTTAATGATGATGGTCAGGCCATTCCACCTAATGAATTCATGTGGGAGCATTTTCAAAGGGCAGTTGATCAGCGGCAGCTTGACTGCGAAGTCTTGGCCACACAATCTTACTTGGGCAGTCAATCCTCTGCTTCGATTTCAGGAATACTTTGGGGCGGCAATTTAACGGTCATCACGAGTTTGATCGGCACGCCTTATATGCCTACTAGTACTCAAACGCAGGGCGGTATTCTGTTTCTAGAGGATGTGAATGAACACCCGTACCGGATCGAAAGAATGCTCATGCAATTACTCGATGCCGGTATTTTGAAAAACCAAGCAGCGATTCTATTGGGCGGCTTTTCAGCATATCGTTTATATGAGAATGACCGAGGTTATTCCTTGGAGAGCGCTATTGAGATGATTCGAAGTCGTTTACCAAGCACAATTCCGATTCTGACTGGATTACCTTTTGGACATCAGGCGGATAAGTTATCATTGCCTGTGGGCGCAAGAGTTT
This sequence comes from Betaproteobacteria bacterium, assembly GCA_013205155.1. GTDB lineage: Bacteria > Pseudomonadota > Gammaproteobacteria > Burkholderiales > Burkholderiaceae > Polynucleobacter. The sequence goes on from JABMMT010000183.1 coordinate 4,856, forward strand.
CCCTTGCGTATAGCGCTGATCACTTTAAGCTCAGTGCCCAGTGGTAGAAGTCCATTTGAAAAAGAACCCATTCCAATACTCAGCGTTCCTAATATGGATAGTTCTTCAACTATTTGCTGGAGTGGCAATGGCAATTGAAGAGCCAAAATATTCCGTCATAGAAAAAGCAGAGCCCTTTGAGCTTAGGCTATATGCCCCAATGATTGTGGCTGAAGTCAAAGTAAACGGGGATTTAGATGAGGCTTCCAGTCAAGGGTTTCGTTTAATCGCAGGCTATATCTTTGGGCAAAATCAAGTTACTGAAAAAATAGCAATGACATCACCAGTTACGATTGAAGAGCAGAGTACTAAAAGTACCAAGATAGCAATGACTGCGCCTGTCAGTATCGAGCCCAATGCAGGTCAATGGGTAGTATCCTTTGTGATGCCCTCTGTATACACTTTAAATAGTCTGCCAAAGCCTTTAAACCCAAGAGTACAGTTACGAGAAACTCCCGCAGTTAAAAGAGCGGTAATACAGTTTTCTGGTTTTAATAGTGCACAGAAAGTAGCCGATAAAACACTGGAACTTGAGCAGTGGATCAAAGCCCAGAATTTAGAAGCAACTGGCGCACCGAAGTTTGCTCGCTATAACCCACCTTGGAGCTTGCCGTTTATGCGGCGCAATGAAGTGATGATTGATGTCGGAAACTAATGTCTAGTTTAGATCTCAACACTTTTTAATAAAAATTGAGCACTATCACCAATCTCTAAGGCTTTGACTAATGAGGGTAAGGCTCCTGATAGATGTTGCTTGAGAGTCCATGGGGGATTGATGATCAGCATGCCACTTGCCTGAAGACGTCGCTCGCCGGGTGCATTTTCAACACGTAACTCTACATGTAGCCAAGAACGACTGTGGGCGCTAGCAATTTTCTTGATGCGATCGGGCAGGGCAGCAGATTCTCGTCTGGAAAGTGTTGGATACCAAATCGCATAACAACCTGTAGCAAAGCGTTGTAATGCCTCCTCAAGGGCGACTTCTAAGTAACGATAGTCTTGTTTATCTTCGTATGAAGGATCTATCAGAACGAGACCGCGTCGACTTGGCGGCGGTAGCAAGCCTTTTAATCTGGCAAAGCTATTTTCTGCATAAATATCAATTTGTTTTGCTTGTGGTAATTGTTGAATATTGTGCCGCAGGATATCAATTTCTTTGGGATGTAATTCAAATAGCTTGAGGCGATCTTGCGACCTGAGCAAGCGAGCCAGAATAAATGGAGAGCCTGGGTAGACAGAAAGTGACTGATTGACATTTTCAGATTGAATGCATTTGAAATATTTTTCAATCCCAGGATCAAGCAAAGAGTGAGCATGGGTTTCTGAGGCAATATATTTAGCTAGACGAAAAATGCCATTCTCTGCTTCATTGCTGACTTTGGCATAACCATCCTCTAGGTTATAGATTCCTGCACCAGCATGCGTATCGATAATAGTGAGTGCCCCAGATTTTTCCTGCAAATACTCCACAAGATGAATCAGTACTAAATGCTTCAGTATGTCAGCGTGACTGCCTGCATGAAATGCATGTCGATAGCTAAACATCAGTTACTTCGTTTTAATGAATTGTGCTTTGATAAATAAAAACAAAGTCACGAGAATGATGGCAATTGAGGCGTACTGTAATGGGAGATTTAATTCATGGTCCATGATTTGGGTTAGATGGACATAAATTGATAGTGCACCAGCGATTGCGATCACCCGCGGCCACAAGCTTTTAGGCTGTAGTCTGCTTTCGGAGATATGTTGACCTAGCATGGCTCCAATTAAGCCGCACCACATACCGACACCAGCACCAGCTAGAACATCGGTAAGCCAATGCGCCCCAATAGCATTTCGAGATAAGCCAATCAGGGTAGCAAAGACAAATATCAGGAGCATCGGCCTACGTTTGCTGTGATCGGCAGAAAAATAGAGTGCGCTTGCTATTGCGAAGGCGGTAAGGGTGTGTCCCGAAGGAAAAGCTCTATGGAGCAGTGGTTCACCAATTCGATAAAAGCTGCCATCCAGCAAAATGCCCGCAGGTCTTGGCAAATCAAAAAGAGACTTTAAGGAGAAACTGGCTATTGAAGCAAAAGCGCCTGCAAGTATTCCAGCTGTTAGTAAACGTGGTGCCAGTATCAGCAAAGGGAAAGCCATTGCAAAAACACCCCACCCATTTCCAAAAAAGGTGAGCCAAGTCCAAACCGTATCAGGAAGTAATTGAGTGATTTGGTTGATGAACAGAAAGCTGCTGCTTTGAACTTCACTAAAATAGATTGCAGCTGCTAGAGCAATCGGGATGACTGGAATAAACCAAGCGATAATCGGAATTGCCTTTTTATCCATCCGGTTTAGCGGCCCTTTGTTTTATCAGCAGCTTCTAGTTGCAGATTCACTTTATCTAAAACCTGAGTGACGGTGATAGCCTGCATACAGACATTGTCATTACAAGGTGTCTTGCGATGATTAGCAGCGCTCACACAGGGAGAGCAGGCTAGATTGGCAGTGATGGGTATAGAGTTACCAATCGATCCATACAAGGCTGGGGTTTCAGGGCCAAAGAGTACTACCGTTCTCAAAGGCGTCACAGCCGAAAAATGTCCTGGGCCAGAATCATTGGTCACCATCACATCTGAAAGAGTGTAGAGCGGAGGTAATTCTGCAAAGCTTACTTGCCCTGCAAAATTGAGGGCATTTTTTATATTAGCAACGGAGCGAACTTTTTCGACGTAATTGAATTCAGCAGGAGAGCCTGTAATCAAAATCAAATCATGTGGATAACGTTGATGAATCGCTTGAATGAGCTCAGAGAAGCGCTGCTGAGCCCATCTGCGTTGCGGCAATAAATCGCTGGCATTAGGATTAATTAGGATAAGACGTTCTTTTCCGGATGTAAATGTAATGTCCGATTCCTTGGCCAGTTTTTCAATTCGGGTACGAACAGTTTCTAGCACAGTAGGATTGATCACAGCTTGTTCTAGAC
>JABMMT010000184.1 GCA_013205155.1 Betaproteobacteria bacterium
ACCCGTTTAGGCTGCTGATGCTCAATCGCCTCTTGCAAGATGCGAGTCAAACGCGGGGTCGGCAGTTTTGCCATAGCAGCAGCATAGGCGGCATCAACATCTTTGAATAACTCTTTGAGACCAGTACCTTTTTTGGCTGAAATCGGATGTACATTCGCAAAGTCTAAGAAGCGGAGCTTTTGAGCAATTTCTAGACGAGCGCGTTCCTTTACATAAGAATCAATCCCGTCCCATTTATTCACTGCCACTACCAAGGCGCGGCCTGCCTCCACAATAAATCCTGCAATATGTGCATCTTGCTCAGAAATATCTTGTTGAGCATCCAGCATCAAGATCACCACATTGCAATCAGCAATGGCTTGTAGAGTTTTCACTACAGAAAATTTTTCGATCGCTTCGAACACTTTTCCACGACGACGCAAACCTGCCGTGTCCACCAAGATATAAGGTTTGCCGTTGCGCTCAAAAGGCACTTCAATGGCATCACGTGTAGTGCCAGGCATATCGAATGCAATGACGCGCTCTTCACCAATCAATTTATTAATGAGGGTCGATTTACCGACATTCGGACGCCCTACTACTGCAATCTTCATCGGACGATTAGGATCGTTTGCGACATCTTCCAGGTCAGGCTCAGCAATCCCCAAGGAATCTAATGCGTCATCAATCAGTCCGCGAACGCCATCCCCATGTGCTGAAGAAATCGGAAAGGGCTCGCCTAAACCTAACTCATGAAAGTCTGCAGTAACAATGCCGGCTTGCATCCCTTCTGTTTTGTTAACAGCCAAAATCACGGGGCGACCTGTTTTACGCAAGAAGTCAGCAATCACATGATCTTGTGGTGCCATGCCTAAGCGACCATCCACTAAGAAAATAATAATGTCAGATTCAGCTACTGCTTGCTTCGTTTGCTTAGCCATTTCAGCTACGATGCCAGTCTTGGCAACCGGCTCAAAACCACCGGTATCTACACAAATAAATGGGCGCTCGCCAATTCGGCCTTTGCCATAGTGACGATCTCTAGTCAGGCCAGAAAAATCAGCTACCAAAGCATCGCGTGAGCGAGTCAGGCGATTAAAAAGAGTCGACTTTCCAACATTGGGACGGCCGACGATAGTGATGACTGGGTTCATTTTGGACTGTACGCCGCTAGTTTTCCACCTTGTGATTGAATCAAGATGAGGCCGCCAACTGCAATAGGGGCGGCTGAGATTGGACTACTATCGTGACGAAAGCGAGAAATATAATCGCCCTTCGCCTGTGTAAATGTATGAACGTAACCCTCAGCATCGCCCATTAATACCACGCGACCAACTGCAAGAGATTCTCCTACATCTCGGAATGTTAGCTTAGTGCTTTCCCAAACTGGCGTTCCATCTTTGGTAGCGAATGCAGAGATCTGGGATTTTTCATTTGCTGAAAAAACCAATTCGGCACTTTGAGAAGTTCCAGTATAGCTAGAAAAATCTTTATACCAAATCAGATTTCCAGTCCTCACTTGCCCGCAACCGATACGGCCTTGGTAAGACACTGCACAGACGATATCCCCCTCTAAGCTTGGCTTAGCAGTAACATCGTTTAAGCGTTCAATTTCCGAAAAGCCTTTAGGGAACGATATGGGGGTCTCCCAAATTAAACCGCCATTAGCAATCGCAATCATGCCAAAACGTCCACCTGAAAATCCAGTCACTACCACCTCATTATTCAGGGGTAACATGCCATAGCCGACGCGCAAAGATAAAGTAGCTTGGGGTCTTTGATAAATCCACTTACGGGCACCTGTTTTGGTATCTAATCCCAAGAAACGATTATCCAAAGTTCGGATCACTACAACGCCGCCTGCTACTACAGGCTCACTCAATACTTCGCTAGCAATATTGACATTCCATAGCGGCTTACCCGTGTCATTCAATGCATAAACCGTACCTTTGATACCAACAACAACGGTAATATTCCCATCTGTACCAGGACCAATACCTAAGCGTTCGGGCACAGAGGCCTCCCACACTTTTTTACCAGTGGCTAAGTCAACTTTGGTGACAGTCCCACTATGAGATGCCGTATAAACCCCATCTCCCGCAACTGCGGGATGAAAATTAAATGTTTCTGACGAGCCAACATTGGTAGTCCAGACAGGAAGCATTTCAAACTGATTCGTTACCGGAGTTAGTTCTGCTGGCTTACGGACACGCGCACTACCAGAGCACCCAATCAAAGTGAACACCAGTGAGCCGATGACAAGAGCGCTTCCTACCCACCTTACCTGATGGCTCATTGCATTGATCACTGAGACATTCCCCCAACAGCATCTAACTTGACTTTCAGGAGACGGCGCGCCTCTTCAGGTAATTCTTTTACTTGATCTAATTTTTTCCAAGCATCTTGATAGCTTGCCTTTGCCTCAGCATTTTTCTTTTGTACTAAGTACCAATCACCTCGTCGCTCAAGCCATAGAGCCTCAAATCCCTGAATAGGTTTTTCCTTCAGGATCTGATCATCATCAGGAAAATTTTGGTCGCGTCCCTGCTCTATTAGCTGAGAAACAAGGCGCATCTTCGCCAATGCTAAGTAAGCATC
>JABMMT010000185.1 GCA_013205155.1 Betaproteobacteria bacterium
ACCTGGGCGACGCATAAAGGTATTACCAATTTGATCGGTAGTAATCTCAAGACCCAAACGACGGGGTTTTTCTACAACCCATAGGCGCCCTTGTTTATCTAAGTCAGTCAGCGCAAGTCGGCAAACTCCACCCTTTGGGGTAGCTCCAATTTGTGCGAGCTCAAGCAGTGATTGACACAACCTATCACCGCAGATTCGAAGATCGCGTAATGGACTTGCGCTAGTCAAAACTAAAACGCCTTCTTTAGAACCTTACCAAAGGTCTCAAGGAAAGATTGGACTTCGACTGGAGTGGCAACAAAGGGTGGTGCAAGTGCGATGGTATCTCCAGTGATGCGAACCAAGATGCCATTTTCTATACAGCTCTCTAGAACTTGCATACCTCGTAGGCCGGGCTTTCCTGCAATTGGCTCTAAATCAAATCCAGCAGCAACTCCGCAGTTTCGAATATCCAGTATTCCAGACATGCCTTTGAATGAATGAGCACCTTCTTCAAGAACCTTTTCTAATACCTTGGTTTTTTCCATGATGCCATCGTTCTCAAAGATATCTAGTGAAGCATTTGCTGCTGCAGTCGCAATCGGGTGGCCAGAGTAGGTAAATCCATGAAAAAATTCTACAGCTTGTTCTTGACCGCCAGTATTCACAATCGTGTCATAAATGTCTTCACGAACAATCACGCCACCCATCGGGATGACACCATTAGTAATGGCTTTGGCAAAATTAATCATGTCAGGTTTTACGCCAAAACGTTCTGCGCCAAAATTAGCAGCTAAACGGCCAAAGCCTGTAATGACTTCATCAAAAATCAGCAAAATGCCGTGTTTGTCACAGATCTCGCGAATTTTTTGTAAGTAGCCAACCGGTGGAACAATCACACCAGTAGAACCCTGAACGGGTTCGAGAATGACAGCAGCAATATTACTAGCGTCATGCAGCATGACGATGCGTTCTAAGTCATCAGCCAAGTGAGCCCCCCAAGTGGGCATCCCTTTTGAAAACGCCATCTGAGAAAGATTCAGTGTGTGAGGGAGGTGATCAACACCAGGCACCATCATTGAGCCAAAGGATTTTCTATTGGTTGGAATCCCGCCAACTGAGATACCCCCAATACAACCACCATGATATGCACGTTCACGTCCTATGAAACGAACGCGACTCGCATCACCCTTAGCGCGATGGTAGGCAATAGCAATTTTGAGTGAAGTATCTACAGCTTCTGAACCAGAGTTCACAAAAAACACTTTATTTAAACCTGGAGGTGCGTACTGAGTGATTCTTTCAGCAAGGCGAAATGTTTCTGGTCCAGCCATTTGAAAGGCAGGAACATAATCCATTTTTTGATATTGCTTTTGAATAGCTTCAATGATGCGTGGGTCACCATGCCCGAGGGGTGAGGTCCAAAGACCAGAGGCGCCATCAAATAATTTACGGCCATGATCATCCGTGTAATAAACACCTTTAGCAGCCACCATAATCTTTGGTTTACTTTTAAAGTAACGATTCGGTGTGTAGGGCATCCAATAGGCATCCATATTGATGGCATTGGCAGATGATTCTGTTTCTTTAAATTGTGATGTCTCAATTTTCATTTTGTTCTTACCCCTAGGTGATCAATGTTGCTGCCAATCAATGATAAGCCTTTCAAAGAGGGCTGTAGATTGGGTTATTTTCTCGGTATAGCAAAACTCGTTTGTTTGATGTGCCATTTCTGGTTGCCCTGGGCCTAAGATCACCGTTGGTGGGTCGCCAATCAGGCCCTTCAGGGCTGATGCATCAGTAAAGTAAGAGATCGACTTAGGGGTAGCCTCTATGCCATTAATTGTATGGCATTGAGCAAAAACGGTTTTGATCCAAGGGTCGTCTGGCGGGGTATATATTCCTTCGACATCCATGATGGTTTCTAGCTTGATATTGGGCCCAAGCACTTTGCATAAACAGCCATAGATGTGTTTATGACTTTGTCCAGGTACGGTGCGAATATCTAAAGTCATTTCTGCTGCATCGGGAACGGAGTTGATATTCAGACCAGCCTTAGCAGTACCGACATTCATCGTCCCTTGGCCCATTAAATCGTGGGGCGGGGTGTCGAACTGAAACGATTCCATCAGGAGCGCACCCTTAGCCAGTTTGTAGAATGCGTTATCTCCTCTTTCAGGCATCGAGCCATGAGCTGTAATACCCTCTGCCTTCGCTCGTAACCAATAAGCCCCTTTATGGCCAATAATCGGTTCATTTGCGGTGGGCTCAGCAACGATGAAGCAGCCTACATTACCAATGAAATCAATCACCTGTTTTTGGGCGGCTATATAAAAAGCACCCTCACAGCCCGTCTCTTCACCTGCAGTAATAATCAGACTGATCCCATTTCCATTTTTGGATTGTTCGGCTGTGCGCATGGCGGCCACCACAAATGCCGCAATGCCACTTTTCATATCACTTGAACCGCGTCCATAAAGCTTGCCATCATGAATCTCGCCACCAAAGGGGTCATGGTCCCACTGACGATCTCCTAGGGGAACGACATCAACGTGACCTGTAAAGCAGATATTGGGTTTACCGGGGGCGCCTGGAATGCGCGCCACGATACTCCGCCTTCTTGGTGCAAAGTCGACGTTCATGCATTCAAAATGAGCGGACTTTAATAATTGCGTTAAATAATCACACAGCTCATCCTCATTGCCCGGCGGGTTAATTGTATTAAAGCGAATGAGATCTTGGGTTAACTTGATTGGGTCTGGAATATTCATTGAATGATTAGGCTTTATCTTGTTTCTGCGGATGACTCAGTATAGTAAGTCACTTGTTAAAAAGGTGATAAATCACTGGGACAGCTACTGCGCTAATCACACCATTTAAACCCATTGCTAAGCTAGCATAGGTACCCGCCTCAGGGTGAATGCTAAAGGCACGGGAAGTGCCTATGCCATGGGCACCAACCCCAATCGCAAAGCCCCTTTGCCACCAAGCTTTTATACCAAGGGCATTGAGAACAAAGGGCGCCAAGATAGCCCCCAGAATTCCAGTGCTGACCGCAAAAATGGCCGTAAGGGTAGGTGAAACGCCAATCCGCTCTGCAATACCCATGGCAATGGGCGCAGTGACTGATTTGGGGTACATCGCACCAGTAATGCTGGAATCGGCGCCAAGCAGGGTTGCTATGCCTACCGCGCTAGCAATGGAAATGAGCCCGCCAGCAGCCAGGGAAAAAACCAGTGGAATAGATCGGCCCTTAAGGCTATGCAAGCCCCGGTAAATAGGAATGGCTAAAGAAACGGTTGCAGAACCAAGCAAGAAGTGAATAAATTGAGCGCCTTCAAAGTAGGTGGAATAGGGCATTTCTATGATTTGAATCACGCAGGCCACCAGAAGAATAGCGATCGCTACAGGATTGGCTAGAGGATTTTGTTTGCTCTTCTTATATAGAGTAAGGCCTATCTGGTATGCAGCCAGAGTAATAAATAGGGCAAATAGAGGGCTTCCCGAAAGGTAGACCCAAATTTCAACAATGGAATGTTGTTTACTCATGAACAGTTTTTTTGCTCAGAAAGCGGGCCACCACTGCACTTACTGCAATCGTCAAGACCACACTGCCAACTAATGCACTAATAATCGCTAAGGCATTGGCTTTAAGTTGAGGTAAAAACAGCACCACACCAACAGCAGCTGGCACGAAAAGAAGCCCTAGGTGCTGGCTAAAGCCATCTGCCACCATCGCTAGTTCTGCATTAACGCCCTTGCGAATGACTAGCCATAAAACCAAGAGAACTAGGCCAATGACAGGGCCTGGAAGGGTAGGCAATAAAAATTGAGAGATTAATTCGCCAAGACTTTGAAAAAGCAGGATTTGGACAAGACCGAAAATCATTCTTTGATCTTACTG
>JABMMT010000186.1 GCA_013205155.1 Betaproteobacteria bacterium
GTGTCATGATGATTGCTCCTGCAGCCGATTATGAAACACCCCAAGGAAAGCTTGTTTCAAAAACGGATGCAGATGTTTGTGTACGACAATTAAGTATGCAAAAACCTCATAAAGCCTTGGCAGTCACTGGAGCAGCCTGTGCAGCTGTAGCAAGTGCTGTACCAGGTTCACTTCTCCAGCAGCTGATTGGGGGTGTGAAGGATGTGGTGAGACTTGGGCACCCTAGTGGCGTATTAAGAGTTGCCGCTCAGTCAACATTAGTGGATGGGCAATTGACGATTCAAAGCGCTCAAATAGAGCGCACCTGCCGTTTATTAATGGATGGATTTGTGTATGTGCGAAAAAGCAAAATCCAAACTCTTTTACAAAGATTGAAATAATAATGATGACTACAGCACCAAGTTCACTGGCCCTGCCTTTACAAAGTAAACCCCGCAAAACAGGCCGCACATCGATTATCGATTATGGTCCTGACAATATGGGATGGACTGGTGAAAACGGAGTTGCTGACTTATTAAGTTGCGCGGGAAATTACATTGATTTCGCAAAAATTTATGCGTTCAATAGCTTACTCATCCCCCCTGCGACATTAAAAAGAATCATTGCCCTCTATAACAATGCAGATATTGTTTGTTATTCAGGTGGAATTCTTTTTGAATATGCTCATCTCAAGCATGATGTAGCTGGAATGTTGAAGTTTTTGACCGATTTGGGGTTTAAAGCGATGGAAATATCAGAAAACTATATTTCCTTAACGGCTGATGAGCGTAACCGATATTTTGATCAGTGCCAAAAAGCAGGCATTTCAGTTATTTATGAATTTGGTCGAAAAAATCCTGAAACCGAAATTAGCCTAGAAGAGTTGGAAGTTTTAATAAAGACAGTTTTAAATCAAGGAATTGAACACATCATCCTTGAGGAATCGGAGATTACGATGACCGCTAAGAAGAATCTAAATGTCTTAAAAGAGCTTGCTAAAAAGGAGTGGTTCAAAGAGATTTTCGTTGAGGCTGATCCTTTTAGATTCCCTCAGAATCATTTGAGCCTATTTCAAGACTTTGGTTCTCAGGTAAACCTAGCCAATATTGCCCCAGGTCAAGCGCTTCGCTTAGAGGGCTATCGACAGGGGATTGGCAGGGCTGTTGACTATTCCATTTTTAAACAATTTGGTATCTAAGTCAGATAGGGTTTATAGTAGTAGCAATTACAACAACTTATATTGATTTCTTGGAGCATCTCATGACAATGAACACAGATACAGCAGCCGCTTTGGAGGGTTTAACTTTAAAATTCGCCGAGTTAGTCCATGCTTTGAAATATGAGGACATCCCTGAAGAGGTGACAAAAAAAGCAAAATTCATCATTCGTGATGGCTTAGGTAATCAGATTGCTGCTTCTGCGATTAGTGAGCCAGCTCGTAAAGTCATTGAGATGGTTAAGGAGTGGGGTGGCAAGCCCGAAAGTACTGTGGTCGGATACGGCTTTAAAGTTCCCGCACCAATGGCGGCGCTGTGTAATGCCATGATGGGCCATGGAGTGGAGCTGGATGACGCTCATGGATCTGGTTTGATTAAGGCTGGCTCAGTGATGGTTCCTTCTCTGATGGCTTTAGCTGAGGCGAATAATAAAAGCGGTAAAGAGGTTGTCACTGCATTAATTGCTGGATATGAAGTAGCGATACGGATTGCAAAAGCAATTAATCCTGGACATAGACAGCGCGGCTTTCATACTACTGGCACGGTCTCTGCAATAGGTGTAGCAGCGGCCGGTGCGAAGCTTTTAGGATGCGATGTCAATGCTATTGCTTCTGCAATTGGCTTAGCAGCAATGCAGTCAGCCGGTATTCAATCTTATTTAGATGATCCCTGCATGGCTAAACCGTTTAGCCCAGGCAAGTCCGCATTGAATGGCACTATGGCTGCGATCATGGTTAGCCGTGGATTTACAGGACCCAAAAAAGCACTAGAAGGCCGTGAGGGATTTTTTAATGCTTATTGCGATGACATTCGCGTGAGTGATTTGCTTGATGGTCTTGGTCAAAAATTTGCCATTATGGAAGTAGGCTTTAAGCCACATGCAGCTTGTAGATATGCTCATGGACCGATTGACTTAGCCCAACAATTTTTTCATGAAGATCATGTCCGTCTTCAAGACGTTGATTCCATCAGAGTCAATATGTGTGAGCTTTCTATACGCCAGGCCTCTAAACCGAAGCCACCTAATTTGAATGCTGCTATGGGTAGCACTCAGTTTAGCGTTGCATTAGCTTTGGAGATTGGACGAAATGGGTTGCGCGAGTATTGGGATGGATTTAACAATCAAAAAATTCATGATGCCTCATCTACGCAAACTACCCTAATCTGTGAGCCAGCATATGGTGTTACTGGAAGACAGGCAGCAGTTGAGTTGACTCTTAAAAATGGAAAAGTATTGCGTCGTGAGCAGCCTGAACCTAAGGGTGAGCCTGCTAACCCGCTAACCGAGCAAGAATTATCCGATAAATTTACTGGCTTGGTAAAGATGGTGAGGGGCGCACAAAATTTAGGCCCTGCGCTCTCTGAAAAATTAATGAATCTAGAAAATCAAGCTTCAGTTAGCGAAATTATTACGAGCCTAAAAGCGCAAGATGAAACGCCTGTATTGGCAGAGGCTTGATCGAGGGCTATGAACATGGAAAGTCAATTTGGTAACCCTGATGTGATTGTTGTAGGGGCTGGTAATGCAGCAGCTTGTGCTGCATTGGCTGCACGTGAGCATGGGGCTTCAGTCATCATGCTAGAGGCTGCTCCTGTGGAGGAAGCTGGTGGCAATAGTCGCTATACAGCTGGTGCCATGCGAGTCGTTTTTAATGGCCCTGAAGATTTAAAGCAAATCATTCCTGATTTAACAGAAGCAGAAATTGCTAGTGCAGATTTTGGGTCCTATACCGTAGATCAGTTTTACGATGATATGGGGCGATTAACTGAATATAAGACTGATCCAGATTTAGCTGAAATTCTGATTACAAAGAGTTTAGAGACTCTGATTTGGATGCGGAAAAAAGGCGTTAAGTTTCAGGCAAGTTTTGGTAGGCAAGCCCACAAGATAGATGGAAAGTTTAAATTTTTTGGTGGGTTAGCTTGCGAGACTTGGGGTGGAGGAGAAGGCCTAGTAGAGTTAGAACATAAGGCCGCAATCAGAGACGGCATCAAAATATTTTATGAAACGCCTGTACTTGAATTGCTCGAAGGTGATGATGGGATTATTGGCGTTAAGGTCCGCATTGGAAATAAGAAGGTGGATATTCATAGTAAGGCAGTGATCTTGGCTTCGGGTGGATTTGAGAGTAATGCTGAAATGCGGGCGAGGTATTTAGGCCCTAACTGGGATTTAGCAAAAGTAAGGGGAACTCGTTTTAATACTGGTGGTGGTCTTAATATGGCCCTCAAAGTGGGTGCGATGGCGTATGGACAATGGTCTGGATGCCACTCCGTCTCTTGGGATATGAATGCACCCCCATTTGGTGATCTCGTTGTTGGTGATAGTTACCAGAAACATAGTTATCCATATGGAATCATGATTAATGCACGAGGTGAGCGCTTTGTTGATGAAGGTGCTGATATTCGAAACTATACGTATGCAAAATACGGTAAGGTAGTTTTAGAGCAGCCGAGTATGTTTGCATGGCAGGTATTTGACGCAAAAATAAGCCCTAAGCTTCGAGATGAATATAGGATTCGTCAAGTAACTAAAGTTCAAGCTAATACTATTGAAGAGTTGGCAGAGAAGTTAGAGGGTGTTGACCCCAAAGCATTTGTAGAGACTGTTAAAGAATTTAACGATTCAGTCATGACTGATGTACCGTTAAATTTAGCAGTTAAAGATGGTCGTGGTACCAAGGGTCTATCGATTCCAAAATCAAACTGGGCAAATACGCTTGATACACCACCGTACGAAGCCTATGGGGTAACTTGTGGCGTCACTTTTACATTTGGTGGCGTGAAGATTAGTAATCATGGCCAAGTAGAAAATGAGGCAGGAAAGCCTATTCCCGGCTTATATGCAGCTGGAGAAATGGTAGGAGGATTGTTCTATTACAACTATCCAGGTGGGACGGGACTCACTTCCGGCGCCGTTTTTGGAAAGCTAGCAGGAGATTCTGCTGGGAAAGCTGTTACTCAGAAATAAACTGGGTTACTTTGACTTCGTTTTGACTGGTACTTTTTTTGCCTGAATCCGTTCTTTGAGTTCGGTTACTTGTTCTTTTGGCAGGTATTTTTTACGAAGTTCAAATAAGCCGGGATTGAATTTTTCTTCCAGCAGAGCGCTAAAA
>JABMMT010000187.1 GCA_013205155.1 Betaproteobacteria bacterium
CCATGTGACTGATGCTACAGATTGGCGTGTTGAGTTCCCCTTAGTCATTTTGAAGCCAGATTATGAATCTGAAATTCCTGGTTTAGTAAAAGCGTGTGTTGAGTTAGGTCTCACGATCATTCCTCGTGGAGGCGGTACAGGCTATACCGGTGGAGCAATTCCGCTCTATGCCATGTCTGCAGTGATCAACACTGAGAAGCTAGAAAATATTGGTATCGTAAAGAACATGCGCTTACCAGGTCTTGCTCAAGAAGTACCGACGATTTTTACTGGTGCTGGTGTGGTTACGCGCCGAGTTTCTGATGCTGCTGAGGATGTAGGGCTTGTGTTCGCAGTTGATCCCACTTCTGCGGATGCTAGTTGTATTGGCGGCAATATTGCGATGAACGCAGGCGGTAAGAAGGCTGTTCTTTGGGGTACTGCTTTAGACAACCTAGCTAGCTGGCGCATGGTTGATCCTGATGGAAATTGGTTGGACATTGAACGTCTTGATCACAACTTGGGAAAAATTCATGAAGTAGAAAAGGTGCGTTTTCAGTTAACTTGGTCTGATGGAATAAAAGAGCCGGGCGAGCGCATCCTAAAAACAGAATTACTCGAAATAGAAGGAAAACGTTTTCGTAAAGAGGGTTTAGGCAAAGACGTTACTGATAAATTTTTATCTGGCCTACCAGGTGTACAAAAAGAAGGTTGTGATGGGTTGATTACTAGCGCAACCTGGGTGCTGCATCGTATGCCTCAATATATGCGGACCGTTTGCTTAGAGTTTTTTGGCCAAGCGCGTGAAGCCATACCCAGTATTGTTGAAATCAAAGCCTATCTTGATGGTCTCAGTAATCAGGGTGGCCCAATTTTGGCTGGCCTAGAACATCTTGATGATCGCTATTTAAAGGCAGTGGGCTATTCAACTAAATCTAAGCGCAATGGTTTGCCTAAGATGGTATTAATAGGTGATATTGCGGGTGATGATGAGGAGGCCGTTGCATCAGCCACTAGTGAGGTAGTGCGTATGGCCAATTTGCGAGTTGGCGAAGGCTTTGTGGCCGTTAGTCCTGATGCTCGGAAGAAATTTTGGTTAGATCGTGCTCGCACGGCTGCAATTGCGCGCCATACCAATGCTTTTAAGATTAATGAAGATGTAGTAATCCCATTGCCACGCATGGGCGAGTACACAGACGGAATTGATCGAATTAATATTGAGTTATCCCTCAAAAATAAATTACAAGTTCTCGACGGGCTCGAAGCATTCTTAAGGAAGAGCTCATTACCGCTTGGAAAAGGCGATGAGGATTATGAAGTACCTACTGCAGAAATTTTAGGAGATCGAGTACAGCAGGCCCTTGAGCTGATAGAAACAGTGCGTCTGCGTTGGGCAGATTGGCTTGCGCAGATGGATAGCTACTTTCCGCAATTACAAAACTATAGTTTGCGCGCCTCTTGGAAAGAAGAAATACGGGCAGAGTTGAGGATTATTTTTGGAGGTTTGGCTTTTGAGCCGATTCTCAACGAGCTTGAAGCGCTGCATAAAAAAATATTACGTAAGCGAGTGTTTATTGCACTCCATATGCATGCTGGTGACGGTAATGTACATACCAATATTCCCGTGAATTCAGACGATTATGAAATGCTGCAAGATGCTCATCGTGCAGTAGATCGCATCATGAAATTGGCACGCTCTTTGGATGGTGTAATTTCTGGTGAGCATGGAATTGGTATAACAAAACTGGAATATCTGACCGAAGCTGAATTGAAAGATTTCCGAAGCTATAAAAATCGCGTTGATCCAGAAGGTCGCTTTAATAAGGGCAAGCTCATGCCTCATGCTGATCTCAGTATGGCCTACACACCTAGCTTTGGTTTGATGGGTCATGAATCGATCATCATGCAGCAGAGCGATATTGGTGCGATTGCGGATAGCATTAAAGATTGCTTGCGTTGCGGTAAATGTAAGCCAGTCTGTGCTACCCATGTACCACGTGCAAATTTGCTATATAGCCCCCGTGACAAAATTTTGGCTACTTCATTATTGATTGAAGCCTTCTTGTATGAAGAGCAAACTCGGCGTGGTGTGTCTATTCGCCACTGGGAAATGTTTGATGATGTGGCAGCACACTGCACGGTTTGTCATAAGTGCTTGACACCTTGCCCGGTCAAAATTGACTTCGGTGATGTCAGCATGAATATGCGCAATCTTCTGCGGAAGATGGGCCAACAACGCTTTAATCCCGGTACAGCTGCATCGATGTTTTTCCTCAATGCTACGAGTCCAGACACCATTAATCTTACCCGTAAGATGATGATTGGTTGGGGTTACAAATTACAGCGCTTGGGCAATGATGTGCTGCGTAAGTTTGCAAAACAACAAACTGCACATCCACCAGCAACTGTTGGTAAGCCTAGCGTTAAAGAGCAGGTTATTTTCTTTGTAAATAAGAAAATGCCCGGTAATCTGCCTAAGAAAACTGCACGTGCATTACTAGACATTGAAGATGCGAACTATGTCCCAATCATTCGCGATCCTAAGACCACTTCTGCAGATACTGAGGCAGTATTTTATTTCCCAGGCTGCGGATCTGAGCGTCTCTTTTCACAAGTGGGCCTAGCAACTCAAGCCATGTTGTGGAATGTGGGAGTTCAGACAGTCTTGCCTCCTGGCTATTTATGCTGTGGCTATCCACAACGAGGTAATGGCGACTTTGATAAAGCTGAAAAGATGATTACTGATAACCGAGTGTTATTTCATCGGGTTGCCAATACTTTGAATTATCTGGATATTAAGACGGTGGTGGTATCTTGTGGAACCTGTTATGACCAACTAGCAGGCTATCAGTTTGAACAGATCTTCCCAGGCTGCAGAATCATTGATATTCATGAATATTTGCTAGAGAAGGGTGTGAAACTCTCAGGCGTTAGTGGAGTCAAATACATGTACCACGATCCTTGTCATTCTCCAATGAAGCTACAGGATCCAATGAAGACAGTGAATGAACTGATTGAAATGGAAGATGGCAATGCGATTAAAAAGAATGATCGCTGTTGTGGTGAGGCGGGTACCTTAGCTGTGACTCGTCCAGATATTTCAACCCAAATACGTTTTCGTAAACAAATTGAAATGGAAAAAGCAGCCAACGATTTGCGTAAAAACGACTTTACAGGGAATGTAAAGGTTTTAACAAGCTGCCCATCTTGCTTGCAAGGTTTAGCGCGTTTTGATGCTGACAGTGGCACTACCGCTGACTACATTGTGGTTGAAATGGCTCAAAAATTACTTGGCGAAAACTGGATGAAAGATTATGTGGAAAAAGCAAACCACGGTGGTATCGAAAGGGTCTTGGTTTAAATGATTCCAAAA
>JABMMT010000188.1 GCA_013205155.1 Betaproteobacteria bacterium
ACCTTGAAATGATCGATTTACTCATGAGGAGATTTTGATGGAACACGTTGCGCATGACGCATCTAATTTTGCGCCTCCGTTGGAAGTCAAAGAGATGGAGCTTTACCATCCCAAAACATTCATCGGTAAATATATCTGGAGTCAGGATGCCAAGGTAATTGCAATTCAGTATGGCATTACTGCGATGTTAATTGGTTTTGTGGCTCTGGTGATGTCATGGTTAATGCGTTTGCAGTTAGGCTTCCCTGACACATTCTCATTTATTAACCCTAGCAATTATCTCCAGTTTGTGACCATGCATGGCATGATCATGGTCGTTTACCTCTTAACTGCATTGTTCTTAGGGGCATTTGGTAATTACCTCATCCCGCTAATGGTTGGCGCGCGCGATATGGTCTTTCCATACGCCAATATGCTGAGCTTCTGGATCTATTTATTCGCAGTATTACTTCTTGTTGCTAGCTTTTTTGTACCTGGGGGACCTACTGGTTCCGGCTGGACTCTGTATCCGCCCCAAGCCATATTACCTGGCACACCGGGCGCTACTTGGGGCATTATTTTGATGCTCGTTTCCTTAGCCTTTTTTATTATTGGCTTTACGATGGGCGGTTTGAACTATGTGGTCACTGTTTTACAGGCACGCACTCGTGGAATGACGATGATGCGATTGCCTTTAACAGTCTGGGGTATTTTCATGGCTACTATATTGGCACTCTTTGCTTTTCCAGCTCTATTTGTGAGTGCGATCATGATGCTGTTAGATCTCACTTTAGGCACGAGCTTTTTTATGCCCGCCATAGTTTCAATGGGTCAACAAAGTGAACATACTGGTGGTAGTCCATTATTGTTCCAACATCTATTTTGGTTCTTTGGTCACCCCGAGGTTTATATCGTTGCTTTACCAGCATTCGGTATTGTTTCGGACTTGATTAGCGTTCATGCTAGAAAAAATATATTTGGTTATCGCATGATGGTATGGGCGATTGTTGCAATTGGAGCGCTTAGTTTTATGGTTTGGGCTCACCACATGTACGTCAGTGGAATGAATCCTTATTTTGGCTTTTTCTTTGCCACGACCACCTTAATCATTGCTATACCAACAGCACTCAAAGTATATAACTGGGTTTTAACTCTATGGCATGGCAATATCATTCTTAGTGTGCCAATGCTATTTGCAATTGGATTTATCTTTGCATTCATACATGGCGGTCTTACTGGGCTATTCCTTGGAAATGTCACGGTAAGTGTGCCTTTATCTGACACCATGTTTGTAGTAGCCCACTTTCATATGGTGATGGCTGTTGCACCAGTAATGGTTGTATTTGGAGCAATCTACCACTGGTATCCAAAAATTACTGGGCGCATGCTAGATGAGAGACTGGGGAAAATCCATTTCTGGGCTACTTTCTTAGGTACCTATGCAGTCTACTTGCCAATGCACTATCTTGGTTTTCTTGGGGTGCCACGTCGTTACTATGCTGTTGGCGGTACCGATTTCATTCCGCAGTCAGCCCAGAGCTTAAATGCAGGTATCACCGTTGCTGCCATAGTGGTTGGCGCCTTTCAGTTTGTCTTTATTTATAACCTGATCCGCAGTGTTACCAAAGGGAAAGTGGCTGATAGTAACCCTTGGAATGCAACTACTCTAGAATGGCAGACTTCCGAAACACCTCCTGTACACGGTAACTTTGGTCTAAAGTTACCTGTAGTCTATCGCTGGGCTTATGACTATAGTGTTCCAGGAGTAGTCAAAGATTTCATACCTCAAAATGTCCCGCCAAGTGATGTAGTGATGGATGCAAATGCAACTAAGGCAGAGAGGGATTCTATTTAATGGGAATCTTTCAAACCTTAAGGGCGCAGCCCTGGTCAGTTGAGCAAGCTAAATTAGATAACCTATACGCTGGGCGAAGTTCTACTGCCTACGCTAAAAAAATTGCCTTACGAGTATTTCTGGGGGTTGTAGCAGTCTTATTTACCTTGATGCTCATTGCCTATGCCGGACGTATGGGTTATGAGGATTGGCGCCCAGTACCACAACTGCAATTGTTGTGGATTAATACAGGTGTATTGGCATTAAGTAGTTTATCGATGCAGTGGGCTCAGTACTCAGTACGCCATAGAAAAATGGTTGCAATGCGTATTGGCCTTCTATTGGGCGGTGCTTTAACCATTGTTTTTTTGTTCGGACAAGTGCTTGCTTGGCGGCAACTAAGCTCAATGGTTTATTTTGACATCACCATTCCAGCAATTGGATTTTTTTACATGATTACCGGCGTACATTGCCTGCATATGGTGGGCGGTTTAATTGCCTGGAGTCGAACTGCTCCCAAAGTTTGGAGCAAGATTGATATTGCTAAGGTGCAAAACAGTATCGAGCTTTGTACTACGTACTGGCATTTTTTATTGCTAGTTTGGTTGGTCCTTTTTGGACTATTGTTTGCTGGCGACAATCTTGACCTTGTCCTCAAACTCTGTGGTATTCGGTAGATAGGATCTAAAATGTCAGAAGCCCATTCAAACCACTTAGAAGAGATTCCACCGCCGTATACAGGGCCGGAAAGCTTTGTATCTGACTGGTCTTCTGATCAAACGGCATTTAAAAATGTCCCTTGGGGTAAGGTCATGATGTGGATCTTCCTCGTAAGTGATACCTTCATTTTTAGTGCCTTTTTAATCTCATATATGACCGTGCGGATTTCTGCTGTAGATCCCTGGCCAAATTCTAGTGAAGTTTTTGCCTTAACGCTGTTTGGCAAAGAAGTGCCGCTTGTACTCATTGCAATCATGACTTTCATTTTAATTAGCAGTAGCGGAACGATGGCAATGGCAGTGAACTTTGGATATCGTAAAAACCGAAAAGTTACTTTTATCTTATTAATCATCACTGCTATTTTGGGGGCATCCTTTGTTGGAATGCAGGCCTTTGAGTGGACCAAGCTGATTGAAGAAGGCGTGCGACCATGGACCAATCCCATGGGTGCCCATCAATTCGGATCCGTTTTCTTTATGATTACTGGATTTCATGGTACCCACGTCAGTATTGGAGTGATATTTCTTTTAATTGTTGCCGCTAAAGTCTACCGGGGTGACTTAGAACATAATCGCCCTGGATTTATGACGGGAAGAAAAGGAAATTACGAGATAGTTGAAATCATGGGCCTGTATTGGCATTTTGTAGACTTGGTGTGGGTCTTTATCTTTGCTTTTTTCTATCTTTGGTAGGAGGAACAATGGAATATCCTAAACAACACCCTATTGGTATTTACCTAAAGATATGGGCATTGCTATTTATCTTAAGCGGGCTGTCTTACTCTGTTGATTATTTTCATTTTGAGGGCTATTTAAGATGGGTATTGATTATCATTTTTATGATGTTGAAAGCAGGTTTAATTATTGCATTCTTCATGCATATGGTTTGGGAGCGAGTGGCCTTAATTTATGCTGTTCTTATTCCGCCACTATTACTTTTAACTCTGGTTGGCATCGGTGTACTTGAGGGTGACTATACTTTTTTGACGCGTAATGTCTTTTTTGGTAGCTGATATTACAAGTTTTTCATTTAAACCCAAGGATCTTTAATGAATCAAAAATATTTCTCTGTCAATGTGTGGATCCTATTCGCGGTCTGTACTGTATTAATTGCATTTACTTTTATTTTGGTTGCTCACAACGAGACTATGCCTAATAAAATTAATCAGGATCGCAATAATCTACTCAGCGTTGGTAAGACAGTTCTAGACCGCATTAAGCCTGTTGGTCAAATTCAATTGGGCTCCTAAGGCCTTTCTTTACTGACCTTAAATTTCAGCGGCAACACTATGCCCCCCTGAAATTCAAGTAGCACTTCCACTTGATCCCCTTGCTTTAATGCTTTTTTAGGGTTCATGAGCATGAGGTGGAATCCACCGGGTGTAAATTGCAGCGTAGACCCTGCCTTTATTTCAATGCGGGGGGAGTGATTCATATGTGTCATACCCCCTTTGCTGACTGTTTGATGTAGCATCACTGATTTAAAGTCAGTACTACGAGCTCCTAGAAGGACCTGAGCTTGTGCGGATTGATTTTGTAGGTCCATATATCCAGCAAGTGCCTCTGCGCTTGGTGGTGCTTCCTTAATCCAGGCGTGGCTAACATTTATCTTAGATTCAGCTGCGCTCATCTGCGCTAAACTGAAGCTCATCATTAAACTTAAAATGATTGGTATAGATAATTTCACAATGTCGCCTTTAGGGTAGTGATTTAATAGCATTGATCTTTTTAAGAACGATAAAACGTCTGCTGATCGTGCTGATATCGAAGGGTGGCGTCATAGACGCTACGTACTGACCTTGCGGGTTAATTAAAAATAATGCTGAAGTGTGATAAACCTGATAACTCGCTTGATCTGGCGCAGACTCAAATTCAAATAGAGCGCCCAGTTGCCCAGTTAAGTTGCGTAGTTCTAATTCCAAACCCGTGACACTAACAATAGAGGGATCGAAGTAGCCCGTGTATTGCCTTAAGATAGCTGCTGTGTCGCGCTTGGGGTCTACAGAAATAAAGACAAATTGAACATTGTTACTTCCATTGATACCTTCAGTAAGGTGTTCTCTAAGCTTAGATAGACTTGCTAAGGTGCTTGGGCAAATATCTGGGCAGTGTGTAAACCCAAAGAACAGAAACGACCAATTGCCTTTTAGCCGTGCAAGATCAAACGGATTGCTATTGTGATCAGTAAGGACAAATTCTCTTAGTGGCTTAGGATCTACATATACAGTCATTGCCTGATCTGGGATAAGCCTAGGAAGCGAATCATCTGCTTGGCTCAATAAAAATATGAATATCCCGACTAAGAATGTGATTACGAGTACAAAAGCAACGATCAGGCTAAATTTAAATGGTGGCAGACTCATTTAAAAATCACGATGATTTAGCAGTGGCGTATCATTCCAATTTTTTGTTGAAACAAGATCAACCAATGTGGTTCAGCTTTCCCAGTCCCAGCTGAACTAACCTGAGGATGCAATTTGAGTATTCGATCTAATGTCACTTCCTGAGCAGGGTAGAGGTCTACATAGAAAACATGTAAGCCATCTTTTAAAACCTGTTTAAACTGTATAAAAAGGTGATTTGGCCTATGGATACCGATTAAACCACCTTCCCAAATACAAAACCAAAACAAAATTAACGCAAGGAAGATAAATGGCAACCAACCTGCGCCAGATTTATGCCAATCTAAATAATGGGTAAGCATTAGTATAGTTGAAAAAACACAGGCACCAACTGCAGCACCAATTAATCCAGAATGAACAATGTCTATTTTCATAAATGATTGGACCTCATGAAGGTGAGGGTGTTGTCGAACTCCTTCAACGTCATTGCTCAGTACGTGAATTTGTGCGGTAGTAATATTTTCTTTTTCTAGTTGTTCTTCGAATAGCTCTAGGTCGTCTAAGTTATTGCTAATGAAATAATGTCTCAGTAATTTCACAATGTACTCCTAGTTATATTAATCACTAACATAATCTCACCTATTAGAATTTGATATGGATCATGCTAGTAAGTGACACCTCTGACTCTAACTATTGATATGCAACCAATGGGCTTTTTTAACTTGGCCTAGTTTTTAATGAGGAAAAACTTTACACACCACTATCGGGTGCTATTTAAGGTTCGTGCTAGTTACGTGGTATAGATCTCGTAAGACTACGTCATTTGATTGTGCTCTTTTGAAGCAAGCTTGTCTATCTAGCTGGATTAGTACTCAAATCATTGATTCAAGCATTACTAGTAGGAGCGGGTATGTACTAGGTATACCCGTGATTCATTGCTCTATACATTGATTCTTCATACCAATAATCCGCCCTAGACTGTTATTGGCTGGAGGAGACACTAACTACATTGGGAGCAACATTCAATGCAAGCCAATTCAAAACAGCATTTCAATATCCTTATCTTTGGCGCATCTTATGGTTCCTTGTTGGCTACTAAGTTAGCCTTAGCAGGGCATAACGCAACCTTAGTATGCTTGCCCGTAGAAGTGGAGCTCATTAATCGTATGGGAACGCGTGTTCGGCTGCCAGTAAGGGGACGGGAAATGTTGGTTGAAATTGATTCCCGTAGCTTACCGGGCAAAATTAGTGCTGCTACTCCGCAAAATATTAATACAGCAAACTACGATTTGGTGGTGTTAGCGATGCAAGAGCCTCAATATGGAGCCTCTGCCGTTAGTGACTTATTAGAAGCTGTAGCCATTCAGCAGATTCCAACCATGTCCATTATGAATATGCCGCCACTACCATATTTACACCGTATTCCAGGCTTGAATGCCAATGACTATCGCGATTGCTATACAGCACCAGAAGTCTGGGATAAGTTTGATCCTAGATTCATGACTTTATGTAGCCCAGATGCTCAAGCTTTTAGACCACCAGAAGATGGTGTCAATGTACTACAGGTACGTTTACAGACTAACTTCAAAGCCGCTCGGTTTGAGTCAGACGAGCACACTAGCATGCTGCAAAAAATTTCTGATGATATTGAGTCTGTGAGATTTGATGTGGATGGAGAGGGAATCGAGTTACCAGTCAAGCTCAAGGTATTTGAATCAGTATTTGTACCTCTAGCTAAGTGGAGCATGCTAATGACAGGTAATTATCGCTGCATTACATCAGAGGGTATGCGTTCAATCAAAGAAGCTGTTCATTCTAACAAGAAGGAATCTCAATTAACGTACGATTGGGTCAGAGATTTATGCATATCACTGGGTGCTGATCTTAAGGATTTAGTGCCGTTTGAAAAGTATGCAGCCGCAGCCAATAGCTTAGCTATTCCATCTTCTGCAGCAAGGGCTTTATATGGTGGGGCAAAGAATATTGAACGGGTCGATAAATTAGTGCAATCAATTTCTAAGAACAAAGGAAAGAATTTTTCAATAATTGATGATGTTGTCACTCTAGTGAATACCAAACTTGAGAAAAATCAGGCAGAGTAAGATTTTTTGTTCTGTTTTATTTTTGGTCTAAGAAAGCCCTCGACAAGCTCTCCATCAGACTATTCGACCACCTGTTGGTTTTAATGCATATTCTGTGCAGAACGATGCTCTAGTATTGCCCATTCATTAAGATAGTATTGAATGTCTTGATTTCTAGATGTAGTGTATTGTTTAAAGCCACTGTGTGAATCTTGAGTTTGCAGCTTCTCTTCAAAGTTTATCTTAAGATTAAGAAGCTGAAATATCTTCTCAGGGCATTGTTCGGATATTATTGATTCCCTTACCCCAACATCTAATAATCGTTGTGCAAGACAGGATAAAATTTGCAATTGTTCATAGGTTGGTATTTTAGGGAAAAGCAAAATCATTAGGACACTTATCTTATCCCTATCGGGTGCAGCAAAGTCTATAGCACTAGTTAACTTGATAAAACATCCAACAGGTATTTGAATTTCATCTACCATCCCATGGGGTATTGCGACTCCAGAACCTAAGGCAGTAGAACTTAAATTTTCACGAGTATTTAAACAGTGGACTACCGAACTTGACTTTATCCCTAATCGTTTTTCAAAAAGATCCCCAGCAACAGCAAAAGCTTCGAGTCTATTTTTAGCAGGGCTATTGATAGCAATGCAGTCTGTAGTGAAAATATTAAGCAGCATATTTATATGGTTTATCTAAGTTAAAATTTCTTTTCAGATAGTTTTAATAGATAGTTAATCCATTAGTATTTTTAACGTCTAGAGCAAAGACAGTAATGTGTATCTGTCTCTAATATTTTTAATCCGATTGCACACAGAAGTTCATTTATCTCAAGATGCTTTAAGAAATTTAACAGCACTCTGTTTATCCTAGTCTTAATTTATTACTAATTGCCAAGTTCAAGTTGGCAAATATAAAAAATCTGACTGAGGGCTGTAAAAGGTTCATGATGTTAGATGGGCCAAAGAACACTCTAGGGAGTTTTCACTATGAACCAATTCGTGATCGAGCGTTTTCATTTAGCTTTTAGAGCTGGACTGATCAATCGGTTTGGGGAAATACCTACGGCCAGTAAGTTAGCGATTGAATTTAATCTTCGTAACTTTCAGTCAAAGCCAATTAGTCGTGAATCGGCGAGAAAATGGATCAATGGCCAATCAATACCAGAGACGGCAAGACTGAAGACTTTAATCGGCTGGCTTAACTTAGATGCAGCG
>JABMMT010000189.1 GCA_013205155.1 Betaproteobacteria bacterium
ACTGCAATCTGAATTTGAGGCGCCAATACTTGCTTTTCAATTTCCAAATCTGCAATGCCACGAATGGTACTCAGTTTTCCCCGTAGTCTTTCAGCTTCTGCTCGTAATACATCTAGATTCTCACCCACAATGCGAATGGCAATCTGTGCTCTCACACCCGAAAGCATATGATCAATGCGGTGAGAGATGGGCTGACCGATCGCTAATGAGGCTGGCAAAACAGCTAATTTTTGACGAATATCCTGAGTTATTGCCTCTTGACTTCGTCGCCATTCCGAGATCGGAATCAGTCCAACATCAATTTCACTGGAATACACTCCCTCAGCATGCTCGTCCATCTCCGCTCGACCGCTGCGTCGTCCAACATGACTGACCTCGGGAACTTGCTTGATGAGGTTTTCAGCAGCAGTGCCTATTTGCGAGGTTTCTGCCAATGTCGTCCCTGGGTTAAGACGCATTGACAGCACCAAACTTCCCTCATTAAAAGGCGGTAAAAATGAGGTCGAGAAAAAAGGCACACTCATTATTGCTATAGCCACAAGACCGATAGCAATCTGAAGAATGCGATTTGGCTTTAATAAAGCCATGGTCAGTGACTGTTCGTAGTACTTTTTCAAAAAACGCACTAGTGTTGATTCATGTTGATCCTTATTGGCTATTTTGGGTAACAGGTAATAGCCAAGAACAGGCGTAATTGTGATGGATACAAAGAGGGATCCCAAAATAGAAACAATAAAAGCTATTGCCAAGGGCACAAAGAAGCGTCCCTCAATTCCTGGTAAGGCAAACAGTGGAACAAAAACGATGATCGTGATTAAAGTAGCGTAAATAATGCCGGAGCGCACCTCGATAGATGCTGAACGAACAGTCTCTAGCACCGACGGCTTATTAGTATCATCGCTTTTAGAGCGTAGGGTCAGGCGACGGATAATATTTTCGACATCAACAACTGCATCATCGACTAAGCCGCCTATGGCAATCGCAATTCCCCCAAGCGTCATTGTGTTTATCGACTGATTAAATAATTCAAACACAATGCCTGTTAAGAAAATAGACAGTGGGATCGAAGTAAGCGCTATGAGTGCAGGCCTTACAGAACCTAAAAAAACAAATAAAATGATGCCGACGCAAAAAGAGGCAAGAATTAATTTGTACTTCAGTGTCGTGATAGATGCTTCAATAAAATTAGCCTGCCTAAAAGTGATTTGCGGCTTTTCCATTCCGGCCGGAAGATTTTTAGCAATCTCATTTAAAGCGTTTTCAATTTCCCTAGTTAATACTAGAGTGTCCGCAGTAGGCTGTTTTTGAATCGCCAAAATCACTGCAGGTGATCCATTCAATCCAGCATCACCCCGTTTTACTTGAGCCCCGAAGCGAACCGTAGCAAATTGACGCAAAAGAATGGATTGGCCGGAGCGGCTACCAACGGATAAATTCTGTAAATCCTCTAGTCGGTTAGTTCTGCCAATATTGCGGATTAAAAATTCTCGCCCATTCACATCCAAAAATCCGCCAGATGTATTGGCTGAAAAGCCAAGGAGGGCATTGTGGAGCTGCTCAGGCGATACGCCAAGCTCTGCCATTTTTCGGGTATCAGGGAGCACCTGGTATTGGCGAACTTCGCCGCCAATATTAATTACCTGGGCAACACCAGGAATAGCCATCAGGCGTGGGCGTAAAAGCCAATCTGCATATTCTCGAACCGCCATAGGTGAAATTTTGTTGGAATCCAGTGGGATGGCAATTTGCAAAATTTCGCCCATGATCGAACTAATGGGCCCCATTTTTGGTTCAACATTGGCTGGTAAAAATGATTCTGCACTGGCTAGTCGCTCAGTAACCATTTGCCGAGCGCGGTAGAGATCGGTTGACCAATTAAAGGTGACATAAATAATGGACAAGCCAGGTGAAGACACCGAGCGAACAGTCTCAACGCCTGGAAGTCCGTTCATCACCACTTCAAGCTGTGCAGAGATTAACTGCTCAACTTCTTCACTCGCCATGCCACCAGCCTCTGTCATGATGGTGACTGTGGGCTTGTTTAGATTGGGAAAGACGTCAACGGGTGCCTTGGAAAGCGTGTAAACCCCATAGACTGTCAAAATGAGCCCGCATAAAATAATGAGTAGGCGATTTTTGAGGCTGAAATCTAGTATGAATTTAAACATAGCCGCCTTAGCGAATTTGATTCAAGAGTGATGCGGATTTAGATGCCACCCGATCGTTTTCATGAAGGCCCTGAACCAAGGAATTGCTACCATTGAGAGGTTCTGGTGTAACCGTAATGGGGCGAAAGAGCTGAGGACCCTCTTTGACCCAAACGACTGATTGGTTTGAGCCATCGCGCACTACTGCACTCGTTGGAATCCGAAAGCCTTTAATAGTCTGTTTCGTTTGTACGTAAACACGCAGCACTTGTCCTATGGCTAATTGGGAAAGTCCTTCATCATCAGCTAAAAAAGTAATGGGAAGAGCCTGCTCCCGCAGGCGTTTTGCCGCCCCCTGCAGTTTGAGGGGAATAATTTGATCGCCAATACTTAAATTGGCGGAGCCAATGTTATCCACTACGCTAGGCTCATAAGTGACTGCTTCAACCATAAATTTGTTGGGGTTCACTATTTCAAAGATCAGTTGACGCGCCTCGACGACTTGTCCACTGACAACTCCGGTTGTTGCTACCATGCCAGATACAGGAGCGCGAAGCTCTTCATTAGCAAGTGCAGCTTGCGCTTCCTCCAGTACTTTTCTAGGAACGGTATCAGAGAGAGCTTGCAGTCGCTTTAAGCGACTTTCCGCTAAGGATCTAGTATTGGCAGGGCCGATTTCTGGCGTAACGTAGGCAAGCAAGTCACCTTGCTTAACTAACTGGCCTGGAACTGGGAACCCCTTAGGTGGCGGTGTAATACGACCCGTAATCATGGCCTGAACACGGCCACCATAGTTTGGATTGTTAATCACCTTAGCACTAAGTTCAATCGTGCGGGGAAATTCACCCTCTTGCACCAGCGCAGTTCGAATGCCCAATTGCCGCTGCGCTATCTTGGGTAGATAGACGCTGCCATCGGCAAAACGCTTTGGGGCATTAGCGCCTTGGAATGGTGTTTCTCCCTCCCCATGACTATGACCAGGCTCTCCGGGTCCAGCCAGAGCATGCAAACAAAAACCAGTCAGGGCAGCAATTAATACAAAGTGAGAA
This sequence comes from Betaproteobacteria bacterium, assembly GCA_013205155.1. Lineage (GTDB taxonomy): Bacteria > Pseudomonadota > Gammaproteobacteria > Burkholderiales > Burkholderiaceae > Polynucleobacter. The sequence goes on from JABMMT010000189.1 coordinate 3,197, forward strand.
TGTCGTTTCATTTAATGAACCTCCGCAAAGAAGCAGGCAGTTTTTGTTTTATTTGAATCAAAAGGGAAGGATTTCGTTTGTAAGCTAGCCAAATTAGAAGGAGTGCGATAACGCAGGCGGCGACTATCGCAATTACCCAAAAAGTGGACCAGCTTGAATGCTCATTTGCCCTGGTAATTACTAAATCACCACTCAGTAAATCAGTTCCTGAAGCGGCAAGGATCGTTACGGTGACTGGAATACTACTTTTAAGATCAACATTTTTGGGAAGCGCTACGGAGTAAGTGCCGTCTACATTACGCGTTGCTTTAACAACAGTTCCTGAAAAATCAAAATCCAGATCCGCATCAACTACGGGGGTATTAGATATAAATTGATCTAAATAGACAGTCATTTGTCTTGCTTGAACAATAGCTACAAGCTCATAATTTTCTGAAACCGCAGTCAGAGTTGGGGCCGTGGCCACATTATTTTGTGGCTTAAGCTCTTTATCGTGATTTTGCCCTTCATGAGCGCTGGCGACTGCGAAAAATCCTGCGATTAAAAAAGTGAAGGCCAGAAGACTTTGCCTTATCAATATACTGAGGTATTTACGATTCATATTTAATTCCTATTCGGGAAGTAAGCCAAGGGCCTGGCGTAATGCAGAAACCGATGCAAGGTATGTAATTTCCGCCTGAGCTGCTTGCTTGATAGCATCCATCGCTTCAAGCTCGACTCGTAATCGGGTAGGCAAGTCACTTTCACCAAACTTAAAGGACTTATCAAAAAAAGCTCGAGTTTCAGTACTGAGTTGTGCGCGTCGTTTAGCTGCTGTAAGCCGAATCTGAGCACTTTCAACCTGCGCTTTTGAGCCATCTAATTCAGCCAAAATACGTTCACGTTCAAATACGAGGCGCTCTTCAGATTCAATTTGATTGGCGCGGCTAGCAAATCGTTGGGCTTGAACCCGGTCGCTCGACCCAAATGGGATTTTGAGGCCCAGTAAAATAGATTGTTGGATTGGTACACCCACTTCAGGTCGACCACCAGAGGTATAGAGTTGTAATTCTGGGTTTTGGCGGGTTTGTGCCTGAGCCAATGCCGTTGCTTTTGAGGCCACTTCAACTTGCGCAATTAAATCCTGAATGACTGGGTGAGATTGATCTAGATCGACAAAGTTCTTAGGTAG
>JABMMT010000190.1 GCA_013205155.1 Betaproteobacteria bacterium
CCGCTGTATAGCAGGTTAAAAGTATGCCCCTGGAACCGTGAACTAATCAATGGCATATTGGGGGCAGATAATATTGGTTTTCAGACAAATCAAGACAGATCTAATTTTATAAGCTCTATACCTGAAGACCTTCAGTCAAGCAGTGTGGCGAATCTTGGGGTGTACCCAGCTTCAATTGAGTGGCCGGTATTGAAAAATTTACAGCAATTATCTGTAACTAGGAATCAATCTGAAATTACTCAAAAATATCAATTGCAAAAAACCGATTACATTTTTTTAAGCGTAGATAGAGTGGATCATGCAAAAGGAATTATTGAGCGACTGAATGTAATCAAGAAAATATTGGAATTAAATCCATCTCTAGTGAAAAAAATTAAATTCATACAGATTTATATTCAAACCAGACCATCTATCTTGAAATACAGGCAATATGAAGAGCGGATCACTGAGTTAATAGCTAAAATTAATAATGAGTATGGCTCAAAAGATTGGCAGCCAATCATTTCGGAGCAGAGGGCTCTAACTAAAAAACAACTTACATTTTTGTATCGTTCAGCAAGCTGTCTGTGGGTATCTAGTTTGGCCGATGGCCAAAATTTAATTTGTAAAGAATTTATTGCCGCTAGAGATGATGAGGATGGATCCTTAATGCTCTCGATGCATACTGGAGCAGCAAAAGATCTGTCCTCTGCGGTCATCTACGATCCCTTGAGTGAGAAAGATGCCATTCAGGCATTCAATCAAATACTATCAATGGGAAGTTATGAAAGAAAGAAGCGCATGATTTCTTTAAGGCGATCCGTTAAGAATTATGACGTTCATCTCTGGATGGATGAGCAACTTTCTAGCCTTCATCAAGAGGCCCGATTAGTTTTTTAACCATTTGGCAATCTGGATTTGTTCTGCGCTGCCCATACCTGAAATGGGGTTACAGCAAATCAAATTCTTGCAATTAGCTGGAAAGTCTTGGGGTGAATCATCGATGGCGCGCCAGTCTATTGAGCTCGAATTTATATGTGTACTTAAGTAGTTCTCAATTTCTATAAATCTCTTGTGATTGATATCATTTGCAAGCTCCGTGGCCCCAATGACTAATTTACCAATTTTCCTTGGCAAAAGTTCCCGCATCTTTTGGGTGCTATAAGTCAGACGCCAATTTGACATGATAACAATTTTGCAGGAAGCATCCTCCAAGGCTCTTTCAAGATAATGAACTTTACAAAATAGGTTTTCTTTCTCGCTATTAAGAGGGTGAAGAACACCATCAAAATCCAGGAATAATATTTTTATGTTAGCCACCATGTTATGCAATTGCTCATTCATTTTAAGAAATTATGTTGGAAAGTATTTTTACCGACAAATCATTTAATTTCAAATAGGACATTTTTTGTCATAAACTCAAGTAGATATGGAGCCCAATAAACGAGAACATCTTCCCCCCTTGAATAACTTGCGAGTTTTTGAGGTAGTTGCTCGCCACTTGAGTATTTCAAGGGCAGCTAATGAGCTTAATGTTACTCCTGGTGCAGTGAGCAGGCAATTGACAGCCTTAGAGTCCTTTGTTGGGGTTCAGTTATTTTCTCGCAAGCATCGAGCTTTAATTCTCACGGAGAAAGGGCGTGAGTACTATGAAGATATTAGTAAGTCTCTATCAGAAATCCAATCATCAACTAAGCGTTTATTTTCTGGACACAATCAAAATCAATTGAAGGTGCGTTGCTACACAACATTCTCGATTCGCTGGCTTATACCTCGACTTTCTAGTTTTTTGGCCTTACATCCCAAAATGGAAGTGGTATTAACCACCTCAATGGATCCAGTAAATTTCGATCAAGAAGATTTGGACTGTGCAATACGTCTAGGGGATGGAGCTTGGAGTGATGCAAATGTTACAAGATTGGTCTCCAATATTATTCTTCCAGTGTGTAGCCCGTCTTTACTGGAAGGTGGCCCAATTGAGATCCCGCAGAACTTTAGCCGATATAAGTTATTAGATGCTATTGGACGTCCTGATGATTGGAATCTTTGGTTTGATTCAATTGGTTTATCTGTAAAACTTGAGGATTTTTCACGTCTAAGCTATGAAAGTTCAGCCTTATGTTACTTGGCTGCAATTGAAGGCCATGGAATTGCAATGGCCCAATATTTTCTGGTGGAATCAGAATTGACAAGCGGGAAGTTGATTTGTCCTTTACCTAAATTTCTGAATCGCGAGAGTTTTACCTATTATTTATTAACGCCTCTAGGTAAAAATGAGAGTCAGCAAGCTAAAGATTTTCGTACGTGGTTACTGGAGGAGATAAGGAGTTGCTCTGATACTCCTCCAGTAATTCTTAATCCAAGCCAGTAGCTTGGGATAGCGTTATTGCCCTTGTATGCCAGCTATTTTTACAATTTCAGCCCATTTTGCAACCTCGGAATTTACAAATTCACCCCATTGTTTAGCGTCACGACTATCAACAATTGCTCCACGATCATTAATTTTCTTTTGTACTTCTGGATTAGCCAAGATAGTGCGGATATCCTTACTTAGTCTGTCAATGATTTCTTTTGGAGTACCCTTAGGAGCGAGAACACCACCCCAGCCAGGCCCTTCAAAACCTGGATAGCCAAGTTCCGCAACTGTAGGCACATTGGGTAGCTGCGGAATTCTTTTTGCCGTCATAACAGCAATGGGTTTTATCTTACCCGAAGCAATATGTGGGGCAATAGTAGGCAATGTTTCAACAGCTAAGTTAATCTGTCCGCCAATTAAATCAGTAATCGCTTGCGCACTACCTTTATAAGGAACAGAGAGAATGTCAATTTTGGCTCGTGATTTCAGTAATTCTTCTGCAAGTTGTTGGTTAGGAGCAGAGTATGCCCACTCGAGCTTTCCGGGATTACTTTGTGCGAAGTCAACTATCTGTTTTAAAGTCGTAAAAGGAGCATTTTGATTTGCCACTAGTAAAAGAGGAACAATAAAAACTCCATTCACTGGCTCAAAATCTTTTGGGCTATACGGTAAGTTAGGATAGAGTGCGGGATTTACAGCAATCGTGCTACTCGATGCCATAGTTAGGGTGTAACCATCAGGAGGAGCCTCTTTCCCAAAAACAGTTCCAGGGATACCGTTTGCACCACCTTTATTGTCTACTATCACTTTTTGTGGGAGCATTTGCGAGAGCTCATCAGCAATAATTCTAGAAAAGATGTCTGTTGCCTGTCCAACCGGAAAAGGCACTACAAACTTAATTGTCTTATTTGGGTATTGAGAGAAGGCAAGGGAAGAGAAAAAAATCAATCCACTGGCGATAAGGCAATACATCTTTGATTTAATGGGTTTCATGAAATGCTCCATTGGTTTTAATTCAGTCGGGATAGAGGAAAATTATTGAATTGAAATATCAAGGTTCTTTAGTATAGGCGTCCATTTACTGTTTTCCTTATTCAGAATTTCAGTCGTCTCTGCAGAGCTTGTTGAAATAGCTTCAAATCCAAGATTCAGAAGCTCGGACTGATAGTTTTTATTTTCAACTAACTTTGCAAAATCTTTTTCAAGTTTCAAAACAATGTCTTTTGGTGTTTTAGCTGGAGCCAAGATTAAATATCTTGAGCTCACCTCTACATCTGGAAGGCCTGCTTCTGTAAGTGAAACAATTTCAGGGGCTAGTGGCGTTCTCTTAGAGCTAATCACTGCTAGTATTTTTAATTTCCCAGTCTTGGCATATTCTTTTACTGTTGAAAGTGTGAACATTCCTATGTTCACATGACCCGCCAGAATATCTACTAAGGCTGGCCCATTCCCCTTGTAAGGAATTGAGTTGAACTTAATTTGCGCTTTATGAGCAAAGAGAATGGAAGCTAAGTCTTGGGGGCTGCCAGCGCCTGGGGTTGCAAGGGATACCTGACCCGGGTTCTTCTTTGCAAGTGCAATCAATTCTTTAACTGAATTGACTGGGAATTCTGGATTTGCGGCTAAAACAATCGGTGCTGAAGTTATAAAAGAAATAGGAGCAAAATCTTTTTGAGGGTCAAAATTTAATTTTTTGAATAGTGATGGCATGATTGCAATCACATCAGTATTTAAGAGTAGCGTATACCCATCTGGCTCGCTTTTAGCGACGCTTTCCGTACCTATTGTGCTGCCTACCCCACCTTTGTTGTCTATAACAATAGGTTGATTCAGAATATTTTTTAGGTGTGGTGACATGA
>JABMMT010000191.1 GCA_013205155.1 Betaproteobacteria bacterium
AACGACCCACAGTTTAACGGATTACCGTCTTATTAGGGCTTTACTGCGGTTTTAATGCTCTACTTCTGGTCAGCTCAAAAGCTTTATGTAAGGAACGTACTGCCAATTCCATATATTTCTCATCAATGACTACCGATATCTTGATTTCGCTAGTGGAGATCATGAGGATATTGATGCCCTCCTCTGATAAGGTACGAAACATCTTGCTGGCAACGCCCACGTGGGAACGCATTCCCACACCAACAACTGATACCTTGGATACCTTTGGATCGCCAGAGATTTCTTTAGCATCAATCTGAGACTGAACCGTATTCTTTAACAAGTCCAAGGCCTTTTGATATTCAGAACGTGGCACTGTGAAGGTAAAGTCAGTTTTACCATCAACCGATTGATTCTGAATAATCATGTCAACGTCAATATTGGCATCTGCTATCGGGCCCAATATTTGATAAGCGATACCTGGACGATCAGGCACACCCAAAATGGTAATCTTCGCTTCATCACGCGCAAAGGCGATGCCGGAAATAACTGCGGCTTCCATGGTGCTGTCCTCTTCAAATGTAATCAAGGTGCCCGACTTCATCTCAAGATCAAGTGGGATCAAAGGGTCTGTCAATGAAGACAACACCCTGGTTTTAACTTTGTACTTACCAGCAAACTCAACAGAACGAATCTGCAATACTTTTGATCCTAAGCTAGCCATCTCCAGCATCTCTTCAAAAGTGATTTTATCTAGACGGCGCGCGTCTTCACAAACCCTTGGGTCCGTTGTGTAAACACCATCAACGTCGGTATAAATTAAACACTCGTCTGCTTTAAGCGCTGCAGCCATGGCTACGGCAGAAGTATCTGAACCGCCACGACCTAAGGTGGTGATATTGCCCTCAGGATCAACCCCCTGAAAACCTGTCACGACCACTACACGACCTGCATTGAGATCGGCTAAGATTTTTTGATCATCAATGCTCTTGATGCGCGCCTTAGTGAAGGATGAATCGGTATGGACTGTCACTTGCCAGCCAGCGTAACTCACTGCATCAACACCTTCACGCATTAAAGCTAATGCCAATAAGCCTGAGCTTACTTGTTCACCAGTAGAGGCAATTTGATCTAACTCACGGGGATGGGCTTCAGGGTTAATTTCTTTTGCAAGCCCAAGCAGGCGATTGGTTTCCCCAGACATAGCAGAGGGAACTACCACTACCTGGTGCCCGGCACGCATCCATTTAGCAACGCGTTTAGCAACATTGCCAATGCGCTCCACAGAGCCCATTGAGGTGCCGCCATACTTGTGTACGATAAGAGCCATAAAGCCGTCTTTAAAGTCTTTTATGAAGAACTAAGTTCTCCATAGGTCTAAAAAGGCCCTATTTTACAGGGTTTTAAACCTAAAAACCGACTTGTTGCCACTCAGGCAACACCCGTGGCCCCGTTTTAACCAAGTGAGGATAGCTCAGTCCAATGCCTGCAACGGCAATCAGCTCTTGATTGATAAAGAGCAATGGCGCCTGACGCTGCCAAGGCGGGATATCTCCCTCTTGAAAAAGGTTTTTGAGAGCTTTACGGGGGCTATTGGGCTTTATTTGAATCTTTTCAGCACCCACTCTGGATCTGAATTCTATAAGTCCATTTTTTTGAGCCTCTTTCACCCATTCTGCAGGTAAACCTTCAGCTTGACTCTTGGCATTGAGTTTTTTAAAAACCCACTCGCCCTGTTGCGCTTCTTCTTGAGCAATCTGTAATTGACCTCGCCATAAGCGAATCTTGTGTTCATCATGCAGCCATTCAAGTTGGGTATCGAGTTTTGCGCTAGAAAGATCTTTCAACCAGGCAGCCAAGCGCTCTTGCGAAGGCATCGCTAGCGCATGCGTCTTTAACCAATATCGGACGATGTTGTTAGCAGCCGGTAGATCGTGTTGTGCCATGAGTAATAAAGGTTTCACTTTCAGTCCACCTTGCTCTAACATCGTTTTACCATCCTGTTTTGCCAAACGATCTAGAAGCATTTGCGCCTCTGCCAATACCTTTGCACTGCGCGCTAAATTAGCAACAGCATCTGGCTGTATTTTTTGCAACCTTGGAATAATGTTCTTGCGGATCGCATTACGACGGTATTGAGTATTCTGATTACTGGGATCTTCAATCCATTTAAGCTGATGGGTTTTAGCGTAAACCTCTAGCTCTGCTTTGCTTTGATGAATCAGTGGGCGCCATAAAAAAATGGGCGATTCACCACTCTTGAGTTCACGCAGCTCTGACATGCCTGCAAGACCGGCTGCTCCTGCTCCGCGTAATAACTGCAATAGGACAGTCTCTGCTTGATCATTTTGATGATGTGCCAATAATAAGTCTTGAATATCATGCTCTTCACACAGCTGCTCTAAGGCCTCATAACGTGCTGCTCTCGCTCGGGCTTCGATATTGCCTTGCACTCCATCTGCGCCTAAATGTAGGAGTCGAAAATCAAAATGAATTTTGTATTTTTGAGCAAGCTTCTCGCAAAAGACAAACCAATCATCAGCCGGTTTTTGCAAACCATGATGAATATGAAACGCCCAAATTTCTGGTGGGGTTTTGTTGGTGGATGATGCTTTACAAACGGTATCGAGCAGCACCACAGAATCGAGGCCGCCACTCAAGGCAACCGCAATTCGTTTTCCCAGCTTAGGACTTTGTTGCAATTTCCTTGAACTTGCCATAACTCATTAAGCGCCCATGCCGGCGCTCTAATAGCGCGTCTTCGTCCATGCCGTCAAAAGTCTTCAGTGACTCGGCAAGTGCTTTATGCATATTGACCATGATGGTGTCGTAATCACGGTGCGCACCACCAACTGGTTCAGCCACAATCTTATCGATTAAGCCTAAGGTCTTGATGCGCTGGGCCGTCAAACCTAATTGCTCAGCAGCCTCAGGGGCTTTATCTGCGGTCTTCCACAAGATAGATGCACAACCTTCAGGAGAGATCACAGAGTATGTGGAGTTTTGTAACATCAACACTACGTCACCCATTGCAATAGCTAATGCACCCCCTGAACCGCCCTCTCCAATAATGGTGGAGATGATCGGCACTGTTAGTTCTGCTTGGGTGTATAGGTTGCGGCCAATGGCTTCGGATTGATTGCGCTCTTCAGCATCAATGCCCGGAAATGCGCCAGGGGTATCTACAAAAGTAAACACCGGTAAGCCAAACTTTTCTGCAAGCCGCATTAGACGCATTGCTTTGCGATACCCTTCTGGACGGCTCATACCAAAGTTTCTGAGAGCACGTTCTTTTGTATCACGGCCTTTTTGATGGCCAATCACCATACAGGCTTGCCCATCAAAACGGGCTAGACCGCCAATAATGGATTGATCGTCAGCAAAGCTACGATCACCATGGAGCTCATGAAAGTCTGTGAATAAAGCATTTACATAATCAAGGGTGTATGGGCGCTGTGGATGACGCGCAACTTGAGATACTTGCCAAGGCGTGAGATTTGCATAAACGTCCTTGGTTAACTGCGTGCTCTTTTCAGCCAGGGTTTTAATCTCATCAGAAATATCGACTGAGGATTCATCCTGCACAAAACGTAGCTCTTCAATCTTGGATTCTAATTCAGCGATTGATTGTTCAAAATCTAAGAAAGTCGTTTTCATAGGCTGATTTTAATATTCAACCGGAATGGGGTCGATACTTCTCCACATATACCAAGTTGCAACCG
>JABMMT010000192.1 GCA_013205155.1 Betaproteobacteria bacterium
ATCATGTAGTGGCTCGCAATGCTATGACGGTGGGCATGTATCAGAGCCTTCAGACCCTGTGCATGGATGTTGCACAGCATCCAGAAATTCGGGTCCTGGTTCTGCGTGGCGCTGGAGGAAAGTCTTTTATAGCAGGTAGTGATATTGCTCAGTTCGCAGATTTTCAAAGTGGACAAGATGGAATTCACTACGAAGAGAGAATCGATCAATACCTGGCTCCTTTAGCAATGCTTCCAATTCCAACCATTGCGGTGATTGAGGGTATGGCTGTAGGTGGTGGTTTGGCGATCGCTACCTGCTGCGACTTTCGCATTGCTACCCCTGATGCACGCTTTGGAGTTCCCATTGCTAAAACGCTCGGAAATTGTTTATCGGCCAGCAATTTAGCGTGGTTAGTCAGTCATTTGGGTGTGCCGATCGTCAAGCGCATGCTGCTATTGGCAGAAATGATTTCGGCGTCAGAACTATTGAAGCAAGGCTACTTACTAAAGATTTGCGAACCCCAAGATCTCGATCAAGAAATCCATGCATTGGCTGAGCGCCTGACATCCTTAGCCCCAATCACGCAAAAATCCTCAAAGCTCATGCTGGCAAGACAAATTGCCAATCAAGCAACTGATTGTCAGGATTTAATTAGTGAGACCTATGCGAGCGCTGACTTTAAACATGGCGTCGTATCTTTTTTAAGTGGAGTTGCTCCAAGATGGACCGGAAAGTAACTTAAGTTAAAAATAGCTCTTGAAGATTATTCAGATAGCGTAATCCCTGAGGGGTTCCTTTTAGAACTGTGGGATCGGGATCAAGTAGACCCTTTTTGCTCGCCTGATCCAATCCTTTGCTGATAGTACTTAGTGGAAGTCCTGTGCGCTCAGCGAAGGTATTAGTAGCTACACCATCCGTTAGCCTCAAAGTATTGAGCATGAATTCAAAAGGTAGATCGGTAGCAGGAATATCTTTAGACTCTATTAATGCGTTGCCTTTTTGTTCCATGGCCTGCATATAGGTTTCTGGATGGCGTTCACGAACCTGACGGGTAACTTTGTCAGGGAAAGAAATTTTCCCATGAGCACCAGCGCCAATACCGATGTAATCACCAAAGCGCCAGTAATTTAAATTATGTTTGCACTCCATACCTGGCTTGGCATACGCAGATATCTCATAACGCTTAAATCCCGCTTTAGTTAGCAGGTCTAGGCTTTGTTCAAAGATTGCATCTATCTGATCTTCGCTAGGAAGCTTAGGTGGGAAGTTGGCAAAGTAAGTATTAGGTTCTAAAGTGAGGTTATAAAAAGATAGGTGGGGCGTCTGAAAAGCTAAAGCCGTTTCCACATCCCGTTTGGCATCATCCAAGGTCTGCATGGGCAGGCCATACATTAAATCTAAATTGACTGATTTAAAATGTTGCAAAGCGATTTCAATCGCACGCTTTGCTTCTGCACCATTATGAATACGTCCCAAGGCTTTAAGCTGTGGATCTTGAAAACTTTGAATCCCTAAAGAGACGCGAGTAATGCCAGCTTTAGCAAAACCAGCAAACTTTTCTGTTTCTACTGAACCAGGATTGGCTTCCATCGTGATTTCTGCATCGGGTTCTAAATGGATACGCGCGCGTATGGCAGACAGCAAGGTATCTATACCCTGGGCAGAGAGTAGGCTAGGCGTTCCACCGCCAATGAAGATGCTGTGAACTTGTCTGCCCCAAATGCGGGGTAGCTCAGTCTCCAGATCTGCTATCAATGCACTGATATAACGATCTTCATCAAACCCGGATTTAAGGCCCACACCTTCTTTGATTTGATGAGAATTAAAGTCGCAATAAGGACATTTTTTTTCACACCAAGGAAAATGGATATACAAGGACAATGGCGGAAGTGCAGTGAGCACCACTTTGTTGGTATTGCTGCTAATCGCCATCACTTGGCACGATCTTGTAACTGAGAAATCAACTCGCGTAATGCTTTGCCGCGATGACTCAGAAGATTCTTTTGCTCAGGAGTGAGTTGGGCTGCAGTCATTTGAAGATCGGGCAAGAAAAAATGGGGGTCATAACCAAAACCATGAGAGCCGATTGCTTCATCCAAAAATAAACCATGCCAGCGTGTCTGCACAACCAATGGTTCAGGATCATTCGCGTATTGCACCATCACTAGGGCGCAAACATAATGTGCTGCTCGATCTTCAACGCCGTGCAGAGCAGTCATTAATTTTTGATTGTTAGCGGCATCATTGGCGGGCTCACCTGCATAGCGCGCCGAGTAAACACCCGGCTGACCACCTAAGGCTTCGACGCAGATACCTGAATCATCAGCAAGTGCAGGCATGCCACTGGCAGCACTGGTATGACGTGCTTTGGTTAAAGCATTTTCCACAAAGGTATGATGCGGCTCTTCGCTCGCAGGAATCCCTAAATCTCCTTGAGAAATGACTTCAAAATGAAGAGGCGCCAATAGCTCTTTAAATTCTCGCAGCTTGCCGGCATTATTAGTGGCTAAGACCAGTTTTTGCATACTCTAGTCATTATTTCAAGGCAGTGATTTGCATTTGGGTTAGTTCGCTAATACCCTGTTCTGCTAAATCTAAAAGAGCACTCAGCTCTACTCTTGAGAAGGTCGCTCCCTCAGCGGTACCTTGTACTTCGATCATGCCGCCTTTACCTGTCATCACCACATTCATATCGGTATCACAAGAGGAGTCTTCGGGGTAATCCAAGTCCAGTACAGGAATTCCTTGGTAAATGCCAACTGAGATTGCTGCAACGCTGTCGATGATGGGATCTTTAGTGAGTACGCCGCTGTTGAGTAATTGGTTTACTGCATCACGTGCAGCAACGTAGGCGCCAGTAATCGAGGCAGTGCGTGTGCCACCATCAGCCTGCAAAACGTCGCAATCTAAGTGAATCGTGCGCTCACCTAAAATTTTGAGATCAAAGACGCTGCGCATGGCACGCCCAATCAGGCGCTGAATTTCTTGGGTGCGTCCAGATTGTTTGCCGCGTGCCGCTTCACGATCACTGCGGGTATGGGTAGAGCGGGGCAGCATGCCGTACTCCGCTGTAACCCATCCTTCGCCAGACCCTTTTTTATGGGGCGGTACCTTTTCCAAGATACTGGCCGTACACAGCACCTTGGTATCACCAAAGGCAATCAGTACTGAGCCCTCAGCATGTTTGGTAAATGCTCTAGAAATGCTGACAGGGCGTAATTGCGTAGGATGACGCCCGCTAGGGCGGCTCATATTGGCTGGGTTTGTGGCGCTCATGAAATTTGGTCCTGTGGTTTAGCTATCAATCTACAATGTTCCTATGATATCGAGCATGACTGGTTATGGCAGCGCTTCCCGCCAAGTCTCCCTAGGAGGGGGTGTGGTTGCTGATCTGCAGGTGGAGTGTCGGGCTGTGAATAGCCGCTTTCTAGATTTAGGCTTTCGTCTTCCGGATGAATGCCGTGGGGCTGAACCAGCTCTTCGAGAAATGGCGACTCAAGA
>JABMMT010000193.1 GCA_013205155.1 Betaproteobacteria bacterium
GGATTCAGCCATGAGGCTAGCGAAGTTCCAAGAACCTAAGACTTAAGCTTGCTCGCCAACTACACGAATGGTGATATCAGACACTACATCGGTATGAACAGCAACCGCTACAGGGTGATCACCAACCATTTTCAACGGGCCGGTAGGCATACGAATCGAGGCTTTCTCAATCGTAAATCCTTTGGCTTTCAAGGCATCAGTGATGTCATGGTTAGTTACAGAACCAAACAAACGACCGTCAACACCTGCTTTTTGACCGATTTCAAGAACCAAGTCTTTGAGCTTTTCGCCAACTACTTGCGCAGCAGCTAATTTCTCAGCAGCCAATTTTTCCAACTCAGCACGACGTACTGCAAAGTCAGCAATAGCTGTCTCAGTTGCACGACGCGCTTTACGTTGTGGGATTAAGAAGTTACGAGCGAAACCGTCTTTAACGCGAACTACGTCGCCGAGGTTGCCCAGGTTTGTTACTTTTTCTAAAAGAATGATTTGCATTGAGGGCTCCCAATTATTTCTTATGTTGATCGGAGAATGGCAATAAAGCCAAGAAACGGGCACGCTTAATGGCAGTGTCTAACTGACGCTGAAATTTTGCTTTTGTGCCTGTCAAACGAGCAGGAGTGATCTTGGCGTTTTCGCCAACAAAGTCCTTCAATGTATCTACATCTTTATAGTCGATTTGCTCAACGCCACCAACGGTGAAACGGCAATAACGCTTACGCTTGAACAGTGGGTTCTGAGCTGGTTTCTTTTTGAAATCGGGTTTCTTTCCAAACGCCATGATGATTTCCTCTTTAACTTTTCAATTGAATATGGGTAATATGGAAAACAAGTCTTTGATTACGTAGGGTCTTGGGTGCTAAGAATCCTTCGAACACTGCCTGGGCTCCTAAGTCCATTTGCTCTAGATCCTTTTGTATCGGACCGATTGCAAGGGCTTCAACACTCATCTCAATTTTCCTAGCCACTCCTACCTCGTTTGCTTGACCGCTATGTTCTAGCTGACAATGCATCACCGGTATTCCTGCTGGTGTAAATCGGATCGCGTCTTTAGATACCAAGATTGCAGTGAGGGTGAAATGATTCAACGCCGCTCCGCCACTCTGATACGTTTTCTAGTCTGTGTATTCCTTTTCAAATATCTAACTTATTCCACAGCTACAGGAGCTTCGGAATGAGCAGATTTACGCGCTTCTTCACGTTGCACTTCTTTCATCATGATGGAAGGCTCAGTTTCAGCTTTCTTAGTCTTGATGATGAGGTGACGCAAAACAGCATCGTTAAATTTGAACGCATGCTCGAGCTCTTCCAGAGTTTTCTGGTCGCACTCAATATTCATGCAAACATAATGGGCTTTAGCAAGCTTGTCGATCATATAAGCCATCTGACGACGACCCCAATCTTCAATACGATGAATTTTGCCGCCCGCAGCTGCTAATGTAGCTTTGTAGCGATCAATCATCGCAGGCACTTGCTCGCTTTGGTCCGGATGGACGATAAAAACGATTTCATAATGACGCATCAAACACTCCTTAAGGATTAAGTCACCTGAGCGTCTTGCTAATTTCTGATGGTATTTAAATTAGCGCCAGTGTGACAAGGTAGTAACAAATTGTAGGTAATGCTTACAACACTTTTAAAACCACTTTTCAGTGCTCACTTGATTACAGGCAAGACCACTATTCTAGCAAAAAAATCCTGCCAAGTCAGGGGTTTACCCATTTTCTTTGCTTGTTTTTCAGCGTTGAGGGATAACTGAAGTGCAATTCTGGCCCTAGGGGCGGTCAAACTACCAGAAGCTAAGCACCCAGGCAGGTCTTTTTCTGGAATATTGAGAAAAGTTGAGCCTGACCCAGTTCTGCTAGTTCGAACCAGGGCAACTCCTTTAGCTACCGCCTGCGCTAGTGGAGCCTGCCATGAATCATGAAAGCCACCTATTCCGCTTCCAGCCAGCACTATGCCCTTCACTTCAATATCCATCCAATGAGCCACTGTCTCAGATCGAGCGCCTGCATGACTCGTCAAAATCTCCACCCAAGGCCATTCGTTTCCAGTTGGTATCGGAAGATCCTCAATCCATGCAGCCTGGACTGCTTTAACACCGAACAGCCAAGAAGGATTAATTAAGCCCGCCGAGCTGCTAGGAGATGACTGCAAAGGAGCATTCAGTGCGGTGGTATGGCGTTTAGCCAAATCTATTGCCATACACGCTCGGCCATCCATCACAGCATAGATGCCGCCAGGACAATCATCGATGGGTGTAGAGGCCCACTTAATGGCATCCAATAGGTTGGAGGGACCATCTGCATCTGGAGCATTGCTAGGCAACATCGCTCCAGTCAAAATAACTCTCTTGCCCAATTCATGAGAAAGCTGACCGCAGGTCAATTGCAAAAAGATACCTGTTTCCTCAATCGTATCGGTGCCATGAGTAATGACAATGCCGTGCACGGATGGGTCAAGTAGAGATTTACGAACTGTTTCCCCTAGAAGACTGAGCAAATCATCCGATAAATTACGGCTATTGATATTAGCCACCTGCTCTGATACTAGGCTAAGGCCCTCAGGTATAGCTGATTGGATATGGGATATTAGAGATCCTACGCCTACTTGTCCGGCTTTGTATTCCAATGGCTTTTCAGGTGAGGGTGCCAATCCTGCAATGGTCCCCCCCATTCCCAATATCAAAATATGGGGTGTTTTTTCGGGGTTTTTTAGATTTGTACTCATTAATCCATTATCCCCCTGTAAAAATCCTTGAATTATCAAAAACTGCTGTATACAATCCCAGTATGGACATAAATACAGTTGATTATCACGAGGAGCTAACTGCCCTCCCAAAACTCACTCCACGTCAGGGTGAGATCCTGGAATTGATTGGTAAAGCAATTGAGGAAAGTGGTTTGCCACCTACTCGGGCAGAAATCGCCAATCAACTTGGATTTGCTTCTGCCAATGCTGCTGAAGAGCATTTACGCGCATTAGCAAAAAAAGGATATATCGAATTAACACCAGGAACTTCTCGAGGAATTCGCATTCCCCAACGTTTTAATCAAATGCATCACACTAATCAATATCGTCAGATGTCTTTACCGTCTGGCGCATTACAACAACTTACTCTTCCATTAATTGGTCGTGTTGCGGCTGGCTCTCCAATTATGGCTGTTGAACATATAGAAAAACGTATCCCCATTGATCCCAGTCTCTTCAGTAAAGGTGCTGACTATCTGTTGAAAGTAAAAGGGATGAGTATGCGTGATGCAGGCATCTTAGATGGTGATTATTTAGCAGTCAGAAAAACAACTGAGGTTCGCAATGGCGATATCGTCGTTGCACGCCTCGATGATGAAGTCACAGTAAAACGCTGGCATCAAAAGAAAACTGCCAATGGAATGGTCATTGAACTACAGGCCGAAAATCCAGACTTTAAAAATATTGTGGTTGATAGTCGTCAAACTAACTTTGCCATTGAGGGTCAGGCTGTTGGGCTCATTAGGGCCGAAGGACTATAAGCCTGAGCAGCTTAGGTACCAGACAAAAAGACCTTTTTAGAGGTCTTTTTTTATTGTGAATACTAGTTCACTTTATTTCTTAGGAGCCACAACATTCGCATTTTTAGGAGATGCAGTTATCGTAATTAAAGTTTTAGGTCCAGTAAAAGAACCATCATTTAATTCCACAGTAGAGGTGCGATCACCTTTAGTAAACACCAAGATACTCGTCTTCGCTTTAATAGCGCTTACAGTTGTCCACCCTGCTTTGGGATACTCTGCTTGGAAAAAAGCGTAGATGTCAGTTGAATTTTGTACGCCTGTTAAAACAGCCCTACCAACCCAGTTATCACCACGACCAATAATTAAGGAGTCTGCACTCAGAATTTTTGAGCCCGCAGGTAAAGGCATATCCCCTAAGAGTTGCGATTGAATCTCTTGAGATTCACTTGCAGCGCTTGAAGAATCACCAGAAGATGCACAAGCAAGCAACATTAATGAAAGTAATGTAGCGGCAATACTGCCTCTAGAAAAAATCAGAGAGTTCATCATATTTTTACCTAACAACTCAATATAACTATTTTAGGGGATACCCCCAAATCGTCAAGGCAAATTACTGGAGGCGCGTGAGGGAATCGAACCCCCGTACGAAGCTTTGCAGGCTCCTGCCTAACCACTCGGCCAACGCGCCATATACCTAAATCAAAAATGGGAAGCTTTGAGGGCTTCCCATCGAACTTGGAGCGGGAAAGGAGGTTCGAACTCCCGACCTATACCTTGGCAAGGTATCGCTCTACCAGCTGAGCTATTCCCGCATAACAGGGCGACAGTTTAGCAAACAATCTACAAGAAAGCATTATTCGTCATTAAAGGAAAGTTTGCCACAATCCTGACAAGGCTCTAAAGCCTCTCTGCCAAGGGTTTTTAGGGATTAATCGAGTTTCCCGTTGATCTGAGGCAAAGCCTTTTTCATGTAATAGAACATTGACCATAATGTTAAAAAAGAGGCAACCCAAATTAACCACGTTCCTACTCTGGCGCAATCTAACCATCCGAATAGAGTGTCGTTGAGCAATAAAAAAGGGATCGCAATGAGTTGCGCGGTTGTTTTCAACTTGCCAACCAGATGAACTGCCACACTCTTACCAGCACCTAATAATGCCATCCACTCCCTTAGAGCCGAAATCGTAATTTCGCGACCAATGATGATCAGGGCAACCCAGACCTGAACACGATCCATATTCAACAAGACCAGGAGAGCAGCAGCAACAATCAACTTGTCTGCTACGGGGTCTAAAAATTGTCCGAAGGCGGACTCTTGATTCATGCGCCTTGCTAAAAATCCATCAAGCCAATCGGTGACTGCCGCAAAAACAAAAATAATGGTCCCTAGGAGATTTTTCTCAAATGGAGAAAGCCAACTATTGGGAAGATAAAAGACTGCTACCAGCAACGGAATTGCTGCTACACGCAACCAAGTTAAAGCGATCGGCAGATTGAATGGCATGGTAGAAGAATAAACTAATTGAGCAGTATTACGCTCAATGCAGTTGACGATAGATCTGCTCTGCCAGGATGAGCGAGACCCCTTCTACACTTGCAATTTCTTCAATACTGGCATTAGCAACCCCTTTTAAACCCCCAAAACGTGCCAGTATCTTCTGACGACGTTTTGCTCCAATTCCCTCGATTTCCTCAAGACGTGAGACTGTTCTGGCCTTTGCACGCTTAGCCCGCATACCCGTAATGGCAAAACGATGAGCCTCATCTCTAATCTGCGCTACTAGCAATAGTGCTGCACTATCAATACCTAACTCCAGTGGTGTACGCCCATCTGCAAAAATAAGTGCTTCTAATCCAACCTTACGCCCCTCGCCTTTAGCGACCCCCACAATCAAACTGATATCAATCCCATATTCAGAAAAAACCTGTCTGGCCATCTCTACCTGACCTTTGCCGCCGTCTATCAAGATGACTTGAGGAATTTTTTCTAGCGGCAACTCTTGAAAATTAGCATAACGTCTTTGCAAGACCTGACGCATTGCTGCGTAATCATCTCCGGGAGTAATATCCTTAATATTGAAACGGCGATACTCTCCTGACTGCATCACATTTTTTGTATACACCACACAAGATGCTTGCGTAGCTTCACCAGAAGTATGGCTAATGTCAAAACATTCGATGCGTAACTGATCCAGGCTTTCTAGCTCAAGAGCCAGAATGTCCGCTAAAGAACGTGCTCTAGCCAATTGTCCGCCAGTCTCGACTAAGCGCTTAGTCAATGCTAGCTTGGCATTGCCTTCTGCCATTGCTAGCCAATGACGTCTTTGTCCTTGAGGCTGATGCAAGAAAGTAATTTTTCTACCAGCTTGTGTATTTAATAAATCATGAAGATCTGCTGGCGGAGTATCGCTCAGCAAAGCACCATCATCAGTAGCAGACTGTAGAGCATGATTTAAAACCAATACGGGAGGAATTAAATGAGTACTTACTTGCTCATCATTAGCCACATCTTCTAAATAATGCTGGGCAATAAAGGCTTCTAATATTTCTGCTGGGGATGGAAGCTCACCAGCCGTGGTGCGCAGACCTTTTGGGAAATAGGCTCGATCTCCAAGGTGTCGCCCCCCTCGCACCATTGCCAGATTCACGCATGTCATCCCCTCCATTTGGGCGACAGCAATAATATCTACATCGCCCTCGCCATCTGCCACAGTATCCATGGCTTGTTGCTGTAACACGCTAGAGAGATCGGCAATGCGATCGCGCAATATAGCTGCCATCTCAAACTCCATCGCCTCACTATGTGCATGCATCTCTTTTTCTAATTCAGATAAGACACGATGATGATCGCCCTCAAGAAATCGGGTTGCTTGGGCCACGTCTTGTCCATATTGCTCAAGACTTAAGCGCCCTACACAGGGTGCACTACAGCGATGAATTTGATGCAGTAAACAAGGACGGCTTCGATTCTTAAAAACAGAGTCTTCGCAGGTTCTCAGACGAAATACCTTTTGTAGAATTTGTATACTATTGCGAACAGCCCAAGAATTGGGGAAAGGTCCAAAGTAATGATTTCGTTTATCGACCTTGCCACGATATGAAGCCAATCTGGGAAACTCATGTCCAGTCAACATCACATAGGGATAAGACTTATCATCCCGAAACAAGATATTGAAAGGAGGGGCTAACTCCTTAATGAGATTATTCTCTAGAATTAAGGCTTCAGTCTCTGTCCGTGTTACCGTTGTTTCATAGCGGGCTATTTTGCCCACCATCAGTTGAATGCGGGGTGAAAGCTGTGTGCGTTGAAAATAACTGGATACTCTTTTTTTGAGATTGCGTGCTTTGCCTACATATAGAATCTGCCCCGCTTCATCAAAGAATCGATATACCCCCGGCAATCCGGGTAGCCGTTTAACATCCTGCTGAAGGGTTTCAAAAAGCGAATTGCTCATGCGTTGGGATATTTTCTGCCAAATCGTAGATAACTATGGTGATGCTGGTATTTGCTGGCGCCTAGCCAGAAGCTTATCAAGTCTTCATGGCCAAGAAGTCCGCATTTTTTGTGATGACTTGCCAACCCTTAATTTACTCGCTTCTGGAGTAGACCCTGAGATTAAAGCAAAAATTGCACTACTGCCCGTGGAAGCAAGTTATAGCAATGCTCGTCATCCAGTACAAGCGCCAGATGTAGTGATAGAGGCATTTGCTTGTGCCCTGCCTGAGCGCTATCTTGCCGGTCTTTTTATTGCTACAAAAAAACCCATCATCATTAATTTGGAATACCTCAGTGCTGAACCTTGGATTATGGAATTTCATGGCAAAGCATCTCCACAATCTCATGGCATACCCAAATATTTTTTCTTTCCAGGGTTTCAGGATGAGGTGGGCGGTTTATTACTTGACCCAGTACCTCAGATTAGTCATCTCACGGCTACTCAAATTCCACCAGCCCTCAAAGATGTCTGGTCAGTATTGCGTCCGGGAGTAAAACGAATCAGCATCTTTTGCTACCCCGGAGCCCCACTAGGTAAATGGTTAGAAGACTTGAGCACTCTTGGAGAGGAATTCGACATTCTTCTGACATATGGTCATGCTGAATTACTAGGATCTTTTAGTGGGCAGCAAACTTCGCTTCCCAATCATCTTCGCCTGCTGTCAATCCCATTTGTCTCTCAAGATGAATATGATTGGGTGCTTTCTCAATGTGATTTCAATATCGTACGTGGTGAAGATTCTTTTGTAAGGGCACAGCTTGCTGGTAAACCATTCCTTTGGCACATTTACCCCCAAGAAGACCGGGCACATGAAGCCAAATTAGCTGCCTTTTTAGACCTTTATTTGGAAACAGCAAACCAAGAGCTCAGGCTTGCTACGATTGCTGCTATGACCTGGGCAATGCCGAGTCAATGGGTTTCCTCTTTAGATGATTGGAGCACCCACGCGCTTACTTGGCGATCCCAATTGCTTAAAACACAGCGGGATGGTGGCTTAGCCGCACGTCTGCTTCGTTTTGTAGGCTAATCCCAAGCAATAAAGCTCTGCGGGCGGTTACAATATTGGTTTTGATAAAAACCGCAGAATAATCACTCTGCACCCAGGAATAGCAAGATGAAAACAGCACAAGAACTCCGCGTTGGTAACGTAGTCATGATTGGCACTGATGCCATGGTCGTTTTGAAGGCTGATTACAGTCGCTCTGGTCGCAACTCCTCTGTTGTGAAAATGAAATTCAAGAACTTATTGACTGGAGCACCTAATGAAGGTGTTTACAAAGCTGATGACAAATTTGATGTCGTCATTTTGGAAAAGAAAGATTGCACCTATTCTTATTTCGCTGATCCAATGTATGTATTTATGGATACCGAGTACAACCAATATGAAGTTGAGGCTGAGTTCATGGGTGATGCTTTGAACTATCTAGAAGAGGGTATGCCTTGTGAGGTTGTGTTCTACGAAGGTAAAGCGCTTTCAGTAGCAATGCCAAACTCCTTGGTTCGTGAAATCACATATACCGAACC
>JABMMT010000194.1 GCA_013205155.1 Betaproteobacteria bacterium
ATCTAATTGATTGCCCAATTGGTTGTGATAAATCACCCTCTCTAAATCTACTATCCGTGATGCTAGAGGCCGCTTTTGATCCTGCATGAAGAAAAAACGTGCATCAGAGAGACGGGGGCGAATCACACGTTCATTGCCCGAGATGATGGCGTTGGGTTTATTGGTTTCAATATTAGAGACAATCAAGAAACGGTTGCGTAATTTCCCTTGTTTATCGGTTAAGGCAAAATATTTTTGATTCGTTTGCATTGTCAGAATTAAGCACTCTTGTGGAATTTCTAAGAACTCTTGATCAAAATGGCATTCATAGATTACAGGCCATTCAACCAATGCCGTAACCTCATCCAGAAGGCTGTCTGGCATCAGAACTAAGTCATCACCAGCAGCCTTGAGGAGTGCTGCTGCAATTTGAGCGCGACGCTTATTAAAGCTCGGAATGACTTTAGCTTTAGCTTCTAGCTCTGCTTCATATTGATCGGCAGAGTTAATAGTGATTGCGCTTGGCGCCAAGAAGCGATGACCTTCAGTCTGATTGCCAGCATCGATACCTAGGCTGCTCAGATGGAGAACATTTTTACCATGTAAGGCAATAATCCGATGTGCAGGGCGTGCAAACTGTACGTCTGTGAGTACGCCATTTTTTTGCTGCACTTGGTAGTGCATCATTTTTGCAATCGGTAATTTATTTAAGGTTTGCTCAAGCGCTGTTTGAGCGGTTTGCTCTAAAGCAGCACCTTTGGCATCAACATTCAGATAGAGAGCTTCGTTCTTTCCATCGCCTGCTTTTTCTAAAGTAGCTAAATCAATATCGGCGTAACCTAGGGAGCCTAATTTCTTAAGTAGGGGTGGCGTTGCTTTACCATCTGCATCAAAAGCAATACTGGTTGGTAATAATTTTTCGCGTACAGGGTAATCGGGCGCCTGATTAAGCACGTCCGTAATCAATACTGCAAGGCGACGTGGCGTTGCAAAGCAGGTCACTTTGGATGCGTCAGAGGCTAATCCTGCGGCTTTCAAGGAGGCATAAATGCCTTCGCTAAAGGCATCTCCGAGACGGCGGAGTGATTTGGGGGGTAGTTCTTCTGTAAATACTTCAATCAACAAACTATCTGATTGGGAAAGAGAATGGCTTGTACTCATAAATGGATCTTGCTTATGCTTTAGCTTGGCGTTGACACATTGGGAATCCCAGTTTTTCACGGGATTCGAAATACGCTTGGGCAACGGCGCGAGAAAGATTGCGGATACGACCAATATAAGCGGCACGCTCGGTAACTGAGATAGCACCGCGGGCATCTAAAAGATTGAATGTATGAGCAGCTTTTAAAACCATTTCATAGGCAGGCAAAGCTAATGGCACTTCCATCAGACGTTTGGCTTCGCTTTCATAGTTTGTAAAGTTTGCAAACAGTAAATCAGCATTGGAGTGTTCAAAGTTATAGCAAGATTGCTCTACTTCGTTTTGGTGATAGACATCACCATAAGAAATACCATCCGTCCAAACAAGGTCAAACACGTTTGAACAGTTTTGAATGTACATTGCCAAGCGTTCGATGCCGTAAGTAATTTCGCCGAGCACTGGTTTGCAATCTAAGCCACCAACTTGTTGAAAATAGGTGAACTGGGTCACCTCCATGCCATTGAGCCAGACTTCCCAGCCTAAGCCCCATGCACCCAATGTGGGGTTTTCCCAATCGTCCTCAACAAAGCGCACATCGTTTTCTTTGAGGTCAAGACCAAGAGCAGCAAGTGAGCCAAGATAGAGCTCCAGAATATTTTCAGGGGCAGGTTTCAGAACAACTTGATATTGATAGTAATGTTGCAAGCGATTTGGGTTTTCACCATAGCGACCATCTTTTGGTCTGCGTGATGGCTGAACATAAGCTGCTTTCCAGGGTTCTGGTCCGATAGCTCTTAAGAAAGTCGCCGTATGAGAAGTGCCAGCGCCTACTTCGAGGTCTATAGGTTGCAATAGGGCACAACCTTGTTGGCCCCAATAATCTTGAAGTTTGAGAATGATTTGCTGAAAAGTAAGCATGATTAACCTGGCTAAGCCATTGATTTTACATGGCTAAGGGAGCCCAGTAGTTAAAACTGACTAAAAACGTCTGTGACGAATCAGGCCCCAGATCATTAGGATGCAAGAAATACTCAAAATTGGGAAGTCACCCCAGCGAACATAGGGCGTTATGCCTGAGAAGGCCTGAACTTTAGCGCTTAAGTCTGCTTGGGTAAATTCAGGAATAGAAGACAGTACCTTTCCATCTGGACCGAGTACTGAGGTAATGCCGGTATTAGTTGCTCGAAGAGCAGGAAGACCGGTCTCTAGTGAGCGTAGCTGCGCTAGGCGTAATTGTTGTGATGAGGCCTGCGATTTTCCAAACCAAGCTAAATTAGTCATATTGATGAGCAAATGAATCGGTTTTTCACTATTTCTGATACGAGATGCTAATTCACCCCCAAAGATATCTTCATAACAAATCATTATTGTCGCGTTGATATCTGCTTGACCTAAGCGAGTAATAGAAAAAGGCGCTTGCTCACTACTGCCTCTAGCAAAATCGCTCATTGGTACGCGAAAGGCATCCACAAACCAACGAAAGCCTGGAGGAATAAATTCACCAAAGGGAACCAGATGCACCTTATCGAACTGGTATGGGGCGGCATTTGGTGAAAGGCCAGTAGCGCGATTGGTATATTGCAATCCTGTTTTACCAGGTACATCACCAATTAGTCCTAATAAGATATTACTAGCACTTAAGTTAGAGAAATTTTGTAAGTAATTTAATAAACCTGTAGGTAGATTATTTTGTGGCCATGGAAAAGCGATTTCAGGAGTAATGATAAGGTTTGCTGCCTCTTTTTTTATTTCATCAGTATAAAAAGCAATTTGCTGACTAATGGATTCAGGATTAAATTTAAGTGATTGTTCAAAGTTACCCTGGATAAGACGAACAGTGATCGGCTCGCCAAATGGTTTGGTAAAGGCAATGAGCCCAGCTGCTTGAGACAAGGTAATCACAGCTGCAATACTCACTAAACTCATTACTGCATGTTTTTTAATCTGCAGAATTTGCCACGAAGTCCAAATGACCAGGAAGGTGCAGGCAAGACCACCAAAATAGGGCGATATTGGCGCAAAGGGTCCATTCAATTGACTTTCGGCAAGACCCATCCAAGGAAAGCCGGTAAAGATGTAGCCACGTAAAAATTCCATGATGACCCAACTCGCCGCTAAAAATAAGCCTGTTAAGCGAGATTGATGCAGTAATGAGATGGTTAGCGTAGCCAGTGAGAAGTAAATGGCCATGTATGCAGAAAGCAAAAAGACTGCCATACATGAAAGCGCTACGTTCATACCACCAACATCATGTAGGCTGATGTAAATCCACCACAGACCAATTACAAAGTATCCCAAGCCAAATATGAGGCCAGATACAAACATTTTTCTTACTGAAGCAACATTTTCTTGCTTGAGCCACCACCAAACGATGCTAAGAATTGGAATTTGTATCCAACCGCCATAAGGTAATTCGGCG
>JABMMT010000195.1 GCA_013205155.1 Betaproteobacteria bacterium
CTTATACATATGAATAATATTTATCTCTGCAGGAGCTACTGCGCGCAAGTAAAAAATTGCCGGGGCCATCGGTGGCGTTAGGTAGGATGTTTGAATCATGATCAAGAACAAAATACAGAACCAAACTGGATCAAATCCTGCCCCGGTAATCAAGGGAGTAAAGAGTGGCACAAATATCAATACAATGGATATCCAATCAAGAAAAAATCCTGCAATAAAAATAATAAACATCATCAAGCCAAGCAAAAACCATGGGCCTAATTGCATTTGACCAATTAATTTATTGGCTGTATTAATACCGCCACCGCCGATAAACACACCAGTAAATAATGATCCTGCCAACAAAACCGCCATGATCATGGCCGTAATTAAAAGGGTTTTTAGTAAAGAGTCGTACAGCCCCTTCCACGTAAAGTTTCTATACAAGATAGTGAGCAAAACACAGGCTACTGCGCCAATCGCTGCTGCCTCAGTAGGCGAAGCAAGGCCAAATAAAATAGAACCCAAAACAGCAACAATCATCATTAGGGGTGGCACTAAGTTTTTAGTTGATATCCAAAGCTTTTCTTTAAACGAAGGGTCACCGGGCTCGGGCGCTATTCGTGGTCCCTTTTCTGGGTACAGAGTACACAAAACAACAATATAAACAAGATAAAGCCCCGCCATAATAAAGCCAGGAAAAACCATTCCATAAAGTAAGTCACCAACTGAAACGTTGGCTAAAGGGCCCATAACAACAGCAACCACTGAGGGTGGAATGATTGTTCCTAGCGAGCCGCCCGCACAAATAGTTCCGGATATCAGACTTTTATCGTATTTATATCGCAGCATAATCGGAATGGTTAAAAGGCCTACTACCGACTCTGTAGCGCCAATCACTCCGCTTGATGCGGCAAATATAATACACATAACGATAGTCGCTATCGCTAATCCACCAGGCAGTCTTCTAGTCCATATGTGGATTGCCTCAAATAGCTTATCTGCAATTCCAGACTTTTCAAGCACAGCACCCATAAAAACAAATAAAGGAATTGCTGCAAAAACAAAGTTTGAAGATATATCTTCAATTTTCTCAATGAATTGAAAGACAACGCGATCACCAAAAATGAATAAGCCAAATAAGACGGCTGTAATCATCATAGAAAATGCAACTTGTATTCCCAGAAACATCAAAACAAAGGCTACTGGAAGCATAAAAAATGGTAAATAATCCATCATGTTTTTAATTCTTTATATTTTTTAATGGATTTAATAATTTCAGCAAAAACTTGCAGTGCTAAAAGTACAAAAGCAACCATAAACACTACCCTAAATGGCCATACTGGTAGATTTAGCGCTGATTGACCGCTGTGCTCTCCTCGCACAAAACCGTTAATCAGATGACTTAGCAAGCCATAACTGATCCAAATCATCAGAGGTAAAACAACCGAATAGCCAACTAAATCAATTACAGCCCTGGTTTTAGCACTCATGGATTGGCTAAAAATATCAATGCGTATGAATTGCCCTTTTTGTAGGGTATATGCCATTCCCAATAAAAAATGAGACCCTGTTATTACATACCCAACCTCATAAGCCCAAACCGTCGGAGCCTCAAAAGCATAGCGTGATATCACTTCATAGGTTGTTGCAAGAATTAAGGGTATCAAGAGAAAGGATGCTAATATTCCTACATCACCTGTAACGCGTTCAATTTTTTTTACTAAATTTGACATGCATTGCCCTTAAGAAAGGGGCCCTCGTACAGAGAGCCCTCCAGACAAATTACTTCACACCTGTTTTTACAGTCCGCCATGCTGTTGAGCCGGACCATAATTTATTCAGCTCTTGTTGGCTATTAAATACAGGCGCAAAAAATGGGTACTTATTTTCTTTGATTGTTTTATCTGCCCAAGTAATACCGATTTTGTATGCTGCTTGTTGAACTTCAGGCGATAGTTCAATGATAGTATTACCTGCCTTCCGATAGAACTCCAATGCTTTTGCATCTTCTTGACCCACAATGAGCCAGCTCTCTAAAGTTACTAATTTAGCAATTGCATCTATCAGCTTTTTGTCAACTTCAGGCAGTTTGTTCCATACGTCTTTATTAATAACAAGCTCAAATGGCGCGGTTGGCTGATGAACGCCAGGATAAATGATGAACTTGGCTACCTTATGAAAGCCCATAGGGATATTTTCATACAAAGTACCCCATTCGGTTGCATCAATAGCGCCGCGCTCTAGCATCGGATAAACATCACCCCCTGCAGTAGTTACTGGTGCGGCTCCTAAATCTTTTGCCATTTCTAGCCAAGCACCAGCTGTTCTTAATTTCAAGCCCTTCAGATCGGCCAGTGTTCTTACTGCTTTTCTGGAATGGAGAAAAGCTTCGGCAGTACGTATAAATAAAGGCATTGAAATGACGCCTTCGGTATCGTCGCGAAACTTTCTTTGCATTTCTGTACCGCCTGCAGCGTATAGCCAATGCAACATACGCTCCGAATCAAAAGAACCTGCATAACCGCCAAATAGTACAGTCGTTGGATCTTTGCCCCAGTCGTAACCCATCCATGTATGGCCACACTCGGCAACTCCATTTTTTACCGTTTCAGGTACTTTTAGTGCATTACCCAGCGCGCCGCCCGGAAACGTGGTGATCTTAAAACGACCGCCACTGAATTGTTCCATACGCTCGGCGAATGCTTTTGCCCCGAGATCCATCAGCGGACCTCCGGACCAACCTGTTGCCATCTTCCAGTTATAAGTCGCTCCTTGAGCCTGTACAGTCAGAGGAAATGCCATTGCAGCGGCAGCAGCGCCACCGGTTTTTAAGAAATCACGCTTTTTCATATTAAGTCTCCTTTTATGAACAACCAAGTTTTACTGATTTACTGCGATGCACTTCTTTTGCTACTTTAATCCGCATTGGCAAACGTCTTGCGGGTCAAATTCTCTACAGAATCAATCAAATCATCCAAGGCTTGACTGGCCTCAGCTTCATCCCCTTTTGCAATAGCAGCTGCTAATGCTCCATGCAAACTTGCCATTTCTGTCACTCCAGAAAATCGATGAAAATTACCAAACCAAAAACGTCGTGACATACCTTGGAGTGGCAACATTGCCGCAGCTGAAAATTCATTTCGCGAAGCTAAGATAATTAGATCATTTAGTTCTTTATCAGCTTTTCGGAACAAATCGTCATCTTTATCCATTGCGGCTTTACGAAAATCCTTAGCAAGGCGCTCAAACCCATTACGCTCCTCGGGCATTGCTCGCTTGGCAGCTTTTTTGCAAATTAAGCGCTCTAACGCACGGCGCGTTTCTAATACACGTAATTGCTTATCTGTATTGAGGTCGGATATAAATATTCCTCGCTTGGGAACAATCGTCACCAAGTGCTCTCGACTAAGGCGCTGAATAGCTTCGCGAATGGGGGTGCGACCAATTCCTAAGAGAACGGATAGCTGCGCTTCTGATACAGGGGTCTCAGGAGGCAACTGCATAGTAACAATCATTTCTTCAATTTGGCTATAGGCCTTATCAGAGAGTGACGCTTCTTCAGAACTAATTACTAAGGCGAGATTGGATATTTTTTGGTTAGGCATTATGCAAACTCTGAAGGTGCTTCAGCTCGTTCAAACATGCCATAGTCGCGTAATACTCCAAACCAATGGGCATCGACCGACTCTATATCGTAAAGATTTAATAACTCGAGATGATAGGATGTATCGGGAGGGAACTCACAAACAGCTAAGCCGCGCTTTGGATCTAATACCCCTTGATACGATTTTTGTGTCTGCTCACGCAGTGGTCTTTGCTGCAAAGCCCCCTGTACTGCCTCGTTATCGCCAATGAGCAATAAGACGAGCTCTCGAGAATACGGGACACTGAGTTCTTTTTTTACCTTAGCAGTACAGACCCGTAAGCGGTAATCGTCAAAAACTTGATTGCGTCCACATACCTGCGCACCATTATGGTCAGGCTGGCAACGCCACTGAGCTAATGATTTTTCATCTTTCCAACACGAAAACGAAAGATACCAATTTGGTTTTTGTAAATTGGCAAAGCGTTCAACCGATAAGAATCCTGTATTTTGTTGCACGATTGGTTTTAATTGGGCTGCCATCTCAAAATACTGATCAACATATCCAGATTTTGGTAGCACATCAAAGAGTACCGCTTGAGTCATAATAATATTAGGACTGAAGCACTTTTTGTTCTTGATGATCGAGGATTGGCCCCTCCAGAGTTACCTTCTCCTCCTGAACTCGCCCATTCTGAAACTTTTCAATGATGGGTTTGAGCTTGGTATCAATATGCTCTTGGTTAAAACCGTTTAGAAGAGTTCCAATCAAGCCTCTCTTCAGGTCACTTGTTCCCATTATCCAATCCGCGATCGGGAATGTTAGGTTCATATTCTTATGCATCATGATGCCAAAATTATGATGTGCTGCGTGATGGCGACGAATCGTATTAATGAAAGGCATATTACGTACGAACCAGTTCTCTTTAACGTGGCAGCAATAATGAAAGGTCTCATACAGAATATAATGCCCAACCATGGTCATGAACAAGATATAACCCACGTTTGGATTGAAAATTTGAGCTGCTATATAGCCAAAAAAAGTGCCAGATACAGCAAGAACCATTAATACTCGCCATGGAAAGAAGACGATCCGATGCTCTTTGACTGTATCAATGGTGTAATCAGTGTCTGTAAAGTATTGATGATGTTGGCGGGTATGGCGATCATAAATTGCGCGGAGTGCAAATACATCGATTTGGCGATGCATCACATATTTATGCATACCCCATTCCACAAAGTTTCCGGCGATTGCTACTGGAATAATCGTTAGCCAAGCCCAAGTGGGATTATCGAGTTGCGTTGCACAGTAGTAAATTGAAGCAGTTCCTGCGGTATACATCACCACAATATGGAATAAGCCACTATAGAATGGGCTAATCTGATTGACATAGCTTTCACGAAACTTCTTCTGCCGATCTGTCATCGCCATGGGTATAGAAAAAGTGCTCACTGAATTCTCCTTGAGTGGTTAGTTTTTATGATATATATTACTAACATATTAGACATATGCTAGCAATTTTTGTTGATGATTGTACTAGGATTAACCCTTATATTAGGAGCTTCAATGCTAAGCGATATTGAAATAGCCCAACAAGCCAGTATGAAGCGCATTGCTCAAGTTGCTAAAGAGAAATTAGGGATTTCGGATGACCATCTAGAGCCTTATGGTCATTACAAAGCGAAAGTATCACTACCCTTTTTAGAGACGCTAAAGGATAAGCCGGATGGCAAACTTATATTGGTTACAGCCATTAGCCCTACTCCGGCCGGTGAAGGTAAGACCACGACCACCGTAGGTCTAGGAGATGCACTTAATCATATTGGCAAGAAAGCAATGATCTGTCTGCGTGAGCCTTCTTTGGGCCCAGTGTTTGGCATCAAAGGTGGTGCTGCAGGCGGTGGTTACGCACAGATTGTACCGATGGAAGATATTAATTTGCACTTTACGGGGGACTTTAGTGCGATTGCCCTTGCTAACAATCTTCTGGCTGCATTGATTGATAACCATATCTTCCATGGCAATGTTTTAGGAATAGATAGCCGGCGCATTCAATGGAAGCGTGTGGTGGATATGAACGATCGTGCACTACGTCATATAACCAATGGCTTGGGTGGGCCGGGTAATGGCTATCCCCGTGAGGATGGCTTTGATATTGTGGCAGCCTCCGAGGTCATGGCAATTTTATGTCTTGCTATCTCCTTAGAGGATTTCAAAGAGCGTCTCTCCAATATTGTGGTGGCCTATACGCGCGATCTCAAGCCAATCTTGGCTAAGGATCTCAATGCCCATGGTGCGATGACTGTTTTACTAAAAGATGCTCTCGCTCCAAACTTAGTGCAGACTCTTGAAAACAATCCCGCCTTTGTGCATGGCGGACCTTTTGCTAATATTGCTCACGGATGTAATTCGGTGATTGCAACCCAGGCGGCATTGAAGTTAGCCGACTATGTGGTGACCGAGGCTGGATTTGGTGCTGATCTTGGGGCCGAGAAATTTGTTGACATCAAGTGTCGTAAATCAGGTTTACGACCTGCTGCTGCAGTGATCGTGGTTACCGTTCGTGCCATGAAATACCATGGCTATGCAGAACTTGCTGATCTCACCAAAGAGAATCTCTCTGCCCTTGAGAAAGGTCTTGTGAATCTAGAGCGCCATGTAGAGAATATTACACAGGTCTATCAAATACCCTGCGTGGTCTCCATCAATCAGTTCTTAAGTGATACGCCTGCGGAGATTGATCTCATTAAGAAACGCATGGAGAAACTCGATGTGAAAGTGGTGATTGCCTCGCATTGGTCCCATGGTGGCAAAGGTGCAGAGGAGCTAGCTAAGATTGTGGTGCAGCTCTGTAATTCCTCTTCCAAAATGCAGTTTGTCTATGAAGAGTCTGACTCATTATGGGATAAGATCAATCACATTGCGAAGAAGATCTACCGTGCCAGCGAGGTAACCGCAGACTCTAAAATTAGAGCGCAGATCCAAGGTTTGCAAGAGCAGGGCTATGGCCACTATCCAGTATGCGTTGCCAAGACACAAAGCTCGTTCTCAACTGATGCCAAGCTACGCGGTGCCCCCAATAATCATGTAATTAATATCCGTGAAGTTCGTCTTGCGGCTGGCGCTCAATTTGTGGTGATGGTTTGTGGTGACATCATGACCATGCCGGGTCTGCCAAAAGTGCCATCGGCTGATAAGCTTGATCTAATCGATGGCAAGGTGGTGGGCTTGTTTTGAAGGCTTAGGAATTTGCTCGCCTTTGTAGCGCTTGCTGCCGTTTTGCAATTCCGCTTGAATTGCTTGAGGTTTTTGGCCTGCCCAGC
>JABMMT010000196.1 GCA_013205155.1 Betaproteobacteria bacterium
CACGCTTCTTTAAACCCACTGCAGGACATATCTTCTTGGATGACATTCCTTTAGAAGATATTGTCTTGGCAGATGTGCGTAAGCAAATCGCCTTTGTTAGCCAAGATGTTGTTTTATTTAATGACACGATAGCCGCTAACGTAGCCTACGGTGTATTCGATGAAGAGGGTATTGATCGTGCTCGAGTGACGCAGGCTTTAGAAGCTGCAAATCTGACGGCTCTCATCCAGGAGTTGCCTGAAGGAATTGATTCTTTAGTCGGTGATAATGGTAATCGTTTATCAGGCGGTCAGCGTCAGCGCTTGGCGATTGCTAGAGCGATTTATAAGAATGCCCCGATTTTGATCTTAGATGAGGCTACTTCAGCATTGGATTCTGAGTCCGAACGTCAGGTCCAGGATGCCTTAGATCGTTTAATGGCTGGTAGAACCACCTTAGTCATCGCACATCGTTTATCAACGATTGAGCATGCTAGTCGGATTGTGGTCTTAGAGCACGGTCAAATTATTGAAAATGGCTCTCATGAAGATTTGATTCAGCGCAACGGCCTCTATGCTAGTTTGCACCGTATCCAATTTTCAAATAGTTAACTGAGAACGATATCGTATTGCTCTTGGCGGAAGCTACCTTCTGCCTGAAGTATTATCGGCTTGCCAATGAAGTCACCCAATTGGGCTAAGAATTGATTTTCTTCTTCTAGAAAGAGGTCAATTACATCCGGAGCTGCAACAATCCTAAATTCTCGTGGATTAAATTGGCGATGTTCACGAACAATTTCACGCAAAATTTCATAGCAGATGGTTTGAGGCGTCTTCACTTCGCCTTTACCCATGCAAGTAGCGCAGGGCTCGCAGGTAATATGAGCCAAGGATTCACGGGTACGTTTGCGGGTCATCTCTACCAAGCCTAAGGCAGAAAAATCACTGATTGATGTACGTGCATGATCGCGCTCTAGGTTGCGCTTGAGTTCATGTAATACAGATTCTTGGTGATCCTTGTTGACCATATCAATAAAGTCGATGATGATAATGCCCCCTAGATTGCGCAATCGTAATTGACGGGCAATTGCTTGGGCTGCCTCTAGATTGGTTTTAAAGACGGTGTCGTCTAAATTCCGCGCACCTACATAGCTTCCAGTATTGACATCAATGGTAGTCATTGATTCAGTTTGGTCAATCATGAGATAGCCGCCAGACTTGAGATCTACCCTGCGACCCAAGGCTTTATTAATTTCAGAATCAACGTCAAATAAATCAAAAAGGGCGCGTTCGCCTCGGTGCAGCGTCAACTTCCCTAATAAATTAGGCATATATAGACTAGCAAAACCTCTCAGTTTCTCAAAGTTCTCCGCTGAGTCGACTCGAATTTGTGTGGTTTCGTCGCCAGCAACATCGCGTAGAACTCGCTCTGCCAAACTCAGATCTTGATAGAGTAGGCTCGGTGCAGCATGGTGATTCATCGATTCACGAATGTTTTCCCAGGTAGTGCGTAAGTAAAGCATGTCATGTTGTAACTCAGTATCAGTCGCATCTTGAGCGCTGGTGCGCACGATAATACCGCCCTTTTCATCAGCAGACATCAAGCCAGCAAGACGGACTTTGATTGCCTCGCGCTCTTCGGGTTGATCAATGCGCTGTGATACGCCAATATATTTTTCCGTGGCGGTATCACTACCAGATGGTGGTAAATACACTAAATTGCGACCAGCAATACTGAGTTGAGTTGTTAAACGAGCGCCTTTGGTACCTAAAGGATCTTTTAAAACTTGCACTAGAACTGTTTGCCCTTCAAATAAGAGCTTTTCGATTTGAGCCGTCGGATTATTTTGAGTAATGTCAGCGACGTGCATAAAGGCTGTACGCTCAAGACCAACTTCAATAAAGGCCGATTGCATTCCTGGTAAGACACGTACTACTTTTGCTAAATAGATATTGCCAACAATGCCACGTTGACGAGTACGTTCAATTTGAAGCTCTTGGACTGCACCTTGCTGAATGAGGGCAACTCGTGTCTCTTGGGGCGTGATATTGATGAGGATTTCTTCATTCATATG
>JABMMT010000197.1 GCA_013205155.1 Betaproteobacteria bacterium
GGAATGCCAAAACCAAATGCAATTCCGAGCACGGCCTGGGGCATTGCAAAAAATCGCTTAGTAAAGGGGTAGATAAATGCAACGATTAAAGCGAGAACCGATAACTGCTTAGTAAAGCCATTCAAGGGCTGAATCAATAGGAATGCAAGTAAAGCCAGGATCACTGCTACACCGATTGCCTCTTTACCTGAAATCTTACCGCTCGTTACTGGTCGCTCTTGAGTTCTCATCACATGACGATCAAAGTCTCGATCAGCATAATCATTGATAGCGCAACCTGCACTGCGCATCAAAAAGGTACCAACAATAAAAATAAACAAGATGGAGAGATTGGGTACGCCACTACTCGCTAACCATAGCGCCCATAAGGTAGGCCATAAAAGTAATAAAGTCCCAATCGGTTTATCTAACCGAATCAGGTAAGCATAAGAAGTCAGGCGCTCAATCAAAACCATAGCGTTATTATCATGCCTTTAGAAACTCAGCTCGCGATCCAAGCCAGCGCTCTAGGTGACGCTCAACGATGTCGCCATGGTCAGCCAAAAGACGATCGGCAGCCTGCTGAGCTAGCTCAATCAGCCACGCATCTCTTTGCAAGTCTACAAAGCGCAGCATGGCATCGCCCGATTGTTTGGCACCTAATAATTCACCAGGACCCCGGAGCGATAAATCTCGCTCTGCAATCACAAAGCCATCAGAAATCTCCCGCAAGGTCTGTAAGCGTTCTTTTGCTGCCATCGAGAGTGGTTCTGCATACATCAAAATACAAACTGAATCAGCCGAACCTCGCCCAACCCGTCCTCGCAATTGATGAATTTGAGCATACCCAAAGCGCTCTGCATGTTCAATCACCATGAGCGCCGCATTCGGCACATCGACACCCACTTCAATGACGGTAGTGGCTACCAAAAGCTGAATCTGATTGGCTTTAAACGCTGCCATAACAGCTGCTTTTTCATCCGCCTTAAGACGGCCATGCACCAAGCCTACTTTAAAGCCTGGCAATGCCAAAGTGAGTTGCTCAAAACTTTCAACTGCAGTTTGCAATTGAAGTACTTCAGACTCCTCAATTAAAGGACATACCCAATACGCTTGTAAGCCTTTTTCTAACCAACTTTGAAGCCCGCTAATCACCTCATCACGACGACTAGCTTTCACGACTTTAGTGGAAATTGGTTTTCGACCCGGTGGTAATTCATCGATCACCGATACATCGAGATCGGCGTAATACGTCATCGCTAATGTACGCGGTATTGGAGTTGCAGACATCATGAGTTGATGGCAGTAAAAAGTTTCAGAGCCGACGCGTTGCTGTATTTCTAAACGCTGCCTCACTCCAAAACGATGTTGCTCATCAATCACCGCTAAGCCCAATTTAGCAAAGCTGACATTCTCTTGAATCAGAGCATGAGTGCCGATAATGAGCTGCGCCGTACCACTCTCAATACTCTCTTGGGCAAGTCTTTTGGCCTTTGCTTTGAGGCTACCGGATAGCCATGCAATGTTGATGCCTAGGGGCTCAAACCACTCTTTCATCTTGAGGTAATGTTGCTCAGCCAAAATTTCTGTGGGGGCCATGACTGCAGCTTGATAGCCATGATCCATCGCCCGGGCGGCTGCCAGCGCAGCTACCACTGTCTTGCCGCTCCCGACATCGCCTTGCAAAAGTCGATTCATTGGAAACGAGTGGGAAAGGTCATCTCCAATTTCTGACCAAACCCGATTTTGTGCTCCAGTGAGCTTAAAGGGTAAGGCTTTTAATAAACCCGCCTCAATGCTTGATTCTTTTTGATCTGGTTTGCCAAAACTTGGGGCATTCCGTTCTCTTCGAAGAGCGTGGGCTCGCTTTAAGGAAATTTGTTGGGCTAGTAACTCCTCAAATTGCACCCGTCTCCAAGCGGGATGAGTGCGCTCTAACAATGCTTGGGTATTAGCATCAGCTGGTGGTTGATGCAGATAAGTAATCGCTGCTTGTAAGTGAGGCCAATCGTTACTGGGAAGAAGCTGCGCCATTAATTTTTTCGGCAAGAACTCAGCTAGGCTTTCTTTCAAACTAGGATCTCGTAATGCCTGCGTTACTGCCTTACGAATAATGGTTTGTGATATTCCAGCGCTCGCTGGATAGACTGGTGTCAAACTAGTCGGTAATGGTGTATCGGGGAAAACGGCGCGCACAGTTGGATGCACCATCTCATTCCCCTGAAATCCGTCTCGAATATCGCCACGCACTCTGAGATGCGCACCAACTGCCATTTGTTTTTGTTGGCTAGGATAAAAATTGAGAAAGCGCAATTGCAGGGTTTCGGCTTGATCCTCAATTGTGACAATCATCTGTCTTCTAGGTCTAAATAGCACTTGATTGCGAACCACAAGCCCTTGAGTTTGGACGGCTCCATAGCGGCCATGGCTAACAGCCTCTTCAATTGTCAATAATTCGGTTTCATCTTCATACCGAGATGGCAAGTGCAAAGCAAGGGCCATTGGGCTGTCTAAACCCATTTTTTGGAGTGGAGTTGGTGCTTGTTTCGTAGTCATCGTTAAAATCTCTTACCTGATGGTAATGCTATGCAACTCTCTAACTTCAATTACGAACTCCCAACCGACCTAATCGCTCAGCACCCCTTGGCGAATAGAACGGATAGCCGCCTCCTAGAAATTAAGCCTGAGGTAGGTAAACACGCCCAATTGGTAGATCGTCAGTTTAAAGAAATCCTTGACCTTTTGAAGCCCGGGGACTTATTGGTACTGAACGATACTAAAGTGATACCTGCTCGGCTACACGGTAAAAAAGAGACCGGCGGGAATGTTGAACTCTTCATTGAACGGATTAGTGGTGAACGGCAAGCATGGGTTCAAATCAGAGCCTCTAGGGTACCTAAAACCGGATCAATAGTACATATCTACAATACTGCAGGGGAGTCATTCGCTGTCGAAATGATTGGGTATGACGGACGATTTTATGAAGTACGTTTTCCGGAAAATATATTTTCACTTTTAGAGCGATTTGGTGAATTGCCATTACCGCCCTATATTGAACATCAACCTAATAACGAAGATGCGCAGCGCTATCAAACTGTCCTAGCCAAAAATCCTGGTGCTGTAGCAGCCCCCACTGCAGGGTTGCATTTTGATGAAACCATCCTACAGAAAATAAAGGTTCTTGGAGTACAACAAGCTACCATCACATTACATGTCGGTGCTGGTACTTTTAGTCCAGTACGCGAGGAAGACCTCTCAAAACACCAGATGCACCATGAATGGTTCTCCATTCCAGAGGCCACCCTAAAAATGATAGCGAATACCAAACAAACTGGCGGTCGCGTCATTGCCGTGGGCACCACCAGCCTTAGGGCCCTAGAGAGTCACGCTATTAGTGGTCAAAGTTCTGGGGAGACTAATCTCTTCATAACGCCGGGCTTTGAATTTAAAACGGTAGATTGTTTATTAACGAACTTTCATCTGCCAAAATCTACCTTATTAATGTTGGTAAGCGCTTTTGCAGGGGTAGAAAATATTCGCGCCGCTTATCAACATGCCATTGCTCAACGATATCGCTTCTTTAGCTATGGAGATGCAATGTTTCTTTGCCGACTCGAGAATATTAATTCATGACCAAACCTGTTCACTTCAATATCCTGGCACGTGACTCACACAGTCCAGCTCGGCTTGGTCAATTAGATCTCCCTCACGGCAGCATACAAACTCCGATCTTTATGCCAGTGGGCACCTATGGCACAGTGAAGGCAATGACTCCCCGTGACTTAGAGGAGGCAAAGGCACAAATCATCCTAGGGAACACTTTTCATCTATGGCTCAGACCCGGACTGGATGTCATTCAAAAACATGGTGGCTTGCATCGTTTTATGGCTTGGAACAAACCCATACTGACTGACTCGGGTGGATTTCAAGTCTTTAGCTTGGGGGCTCTGCGAAAAATTTCAGAGGAAGGGGTTACCTTTGCCTCGCCGATTAATGGCGACAAACTCTTTATGTCACCAGAAGTATCAATGGAAATACAAGCAGTTCTCAATAGTGATATCGCAATGCAATTTGATGAATGCACCCCATATGAAGTAAAGGGTCAACCCACTTCTGAAAAAACTGCCCGCGCCTCATTAGAGATGTCACTGCGTTGGGGAGACCGCTCCCTCAAACGCTTCCGAGAACTCAATACTGGTAATGGTCTGTTTGGCATTGTTCAGGGCGGTATGTTTGAAAATCTCCGTGAATTTTCATTAGAGGCAGTCAGTCAACAAGGCTTTGATGGCATTGCGATTGGCGGTTTGTCTGTAGGTGA
>JABMMT010000198.1 GCA_013205155.1 Betaproteobacteria bacterium
AATGTCTTTTTTGACCAGAACAGGTTTTTTACTAATCTTTTTATAAAGCTCACAAGCTTGTTGAGCAAATGGCAGGGCTGTTTTTTGGCCCATCACAATTTCAACCAAGGGTACAATTTCAGCAGGCATAAAGTAGTGGGCGCCCATCATACGCTCAGCCGTTTTAAGTCCTTCTGCAATTTTGCTAATTGGAAAGCCTGAGCTATTGCTACCAATGGGAATATGAGCAGGAACCACTTGATCCAAGTATGCAAACACTTGTTGTTTGAGCGCTAGGTTTTCTGCCACAGTCTCGATAACCCAAATGCACTGATCCCAGTTAGACCATTCTTCCAATAGACTGATGGACTGTTCAAGCTTGATTGCTGCTATCTCTTTTTGAGTGTTCTCACCGACCAAGCCAATCTTGCAAGCCAGAGCGATCGCCTTATCTAAGCAGGCATCAGCCTTTTCTTTGGTTCTGCCCAAAATCACTACAGGGATGCTCTGTGCAATAAATCCTGCGGCAATACCTGCAGCCATGATTCCGGTGCCAATAACGGCGACATTATTCATCATTATTTAAACCTATATGGATAAGTTAAAGTAGTTCATATTGATATAGAATCAATCTCTACATAAGATTATCATTAATTATGTTTTAATAGTTGAAGAATAAAGATAACTTGTACGGATAACTATCAAAGGAACCTTGATTTATGACCATGCATAACCCTTTCCAGCCTGTTGAGAAAATTAAAGCCGAAGTTTTTATGTCGATGCCGGATAAGTTTAGAAAAAAAGCACGCACCGGCTGGTCTGATCCAAATCGCCAGGGTGCTGAAGTCGAGTGCTTTTTGGAAGGCCCTTCATTCGATCGTGAAGGTAATTTATGGTTTGTTGATATTCCCTTTGGCCGAATTTTCAGAATTACACCAAAAGGTGATTGGGAGCTCATCACGCAATACGATGGCTGGCCTAATGGCTTGAAGTTTCATAAAGATGGCCGCGCATTTATTTGTGACTACAAAATGGGTTTGATTACCTTAGATCCTAAGACAGGAAAAATAGAAACTGTTTTAGGGTCGATGTATAGCGAGAACTTTAAAGGTCTCAATGATTTGCATTTTGCTGCCAATGGTGATTTGTATTTCACTGATCAAGGGCAGACTGGTATTGGTGATCCGACAGGTCGTGTATTTAGATTGCGTGCCAATGGTCAACTAGATCGTTTGTGTTTAAACGTGCCTAGTCCAAATGGAATTACTTTAAACACTCAAGAGAAGCATGTATTTGTAGCAGCAACTCGCTCGCAGCAAATCTGGAGATTGCCATTGATGGCTGATGGCTCGGTTTCTAAAACGGGGGTTGCTATTCAGTTAACAGGTGGTGTAGCAGGGCCCGATGGTATTGAGATGGATTCGGAAAATGGCTTGTTGGTTTGCCATTTGGGTATTGGTATCTGGAGATTTGATAGCAATATGTTGCCTACTCATCTGATCTATTCAGATAATCCACACCATCACCATTTAGCCAATATGTGTTTTGGTGGTCCAGATGGCAAGGACCTTTACATTACAGAATCCTTATCGGGAGATATCTTAAAAGCACGCCTTCCAGTCGCCGGCAAGAAGATGTTTGGATTATCTTAAATTGACTGAGCGTCTGCCCTTATATAAATCATTAGCTAATACCTTAGAGCAACGTATTTATAACAGTGATTGGCCGGTGGGATCTGCCTTGCCAACAGAGGCAGACCTTTGCAAAAATTTTCAAGCTAGTCGCCATACTTTAAGACATGCCCTACAAATTTTGGAGACAAATGGACTGATATTTCGGCGCCAAGGAGCGCCTACTCAAATTATTTCTAGGAAAAAGTTAAGGCGTTTTACACAAAGCTTTAACTCCCCAGTGGATATATTGAGCTATCCAAGAGATACCTACCGAGTGAACTTGGTAGAAGAGTATATTGAATTAGACCAGGCACAAAGCGATGCAATTAGCGGTCCCGTCGGCTCCTCTTGGTATCACATTGGGGGCATTCGTAAGCGTCTCGAGACAGAAGAAATTATTGCCTGGTCAGATATTTATATCTTGCCGCAGTTTGCCGCACTAACTACCGATCCTGAGCATCCTCAAGTAATGGTGTTCGAGCAAATTGAGAAAAAGTATGGCGCTAGAATTGAGCGTGCAGAGTTAGATGTTTATGTTCTTGGGGCGATTCCTGCCATCGCAGAACATTTAAAGCTGAAGTCTGGCGATCCATGTTTGGTTATCATTAGGCGATATTTTGATGATCAAGATAAACTTTTTGAAGTGACCATGACTTATCACCCAGAAGGTAAGTATGTTTATAGTATGGAATTTAGGGCAAGTACGGAGGTTTAAGTTCTGATGGGCAATCTCAAATACCTATCGATCAGCGATGCTGAAAACTTTATTGCAGAGCTACTTTGCGCAGTGAAGGTTCCAGCTGCGGATGCCAAAATGGTTGCGCAGCTGATGATCAAGTCTGATTTGGTAGGCGCTGATGGGCATGGTATTTTTCGTTTACCCGCTTACCTCAAAAGAATTCGTGCGGGAGGAGTGAATCTCAATCCTAATATTCGTATTGAACGTGAGCAGGGGGCCACCGCACTGATTAATGGTGACAATGGATTAGGTCACCTAGTGATGAATAGGGCTGTCGAAGTAGCGATTGAAAAAGTAAAAGAGCACAGCGTGTGTTGGGTAGGCAGTCACTATGGAAATCACTCTGGAGCAGCATCTGTTTATGTCCGTAAATTAGCCGAACAGGGTTACATTGGGATTTACATGGCGGTAGGCAATGCCAACCACATGGCTCCTTGGGGTGGAATCGACTTACTGTTATCAACCAATCCGATTGCGATTGCAGTGCCAGCTGGTGATAGCCCTATGGTGTTGCTTGATATTGCTACCACTGTTGCGGCTTACGGTAAGGTAAAGTTAGCAGCTCAAAAAGGCGAATCGATACCAAATGATTGGATGATTGATCGTCAAGGTCAGCCCATTACTGACCCAAAGAGATCTGCTGAGGGCTCACTATTGCCGATTGGTGGCTACAAAGGGTATGGTTTGGCAGTCATGATTGGCCTACTTGCCGGGGCACTTAACAATGCTGCAGTCGGTAAGGGTACTATCGACTTTAATGCGCATCATGATTTAATGACGAATACTGGGCAAACCATTATTGCGGTAGATCCCAGTGCATTTGGAAATAAACAGGAGTTTATTAGTAGAGTGATAGCCTTAGTAGATGACTTGAAGAGTTCCTCTACTTTGCCGGGTGTAAAAGAGGTTCGAGTACCAGGGGAAGGTGCCGCAAGAGTGATAGCGGAAAGAATGCGTCAAGGCATTCCGCTTACTCCCGAGTTATTGGATGCTTTAAATATCTGTGCCAAGGAATGTGGGGTAGCATCATTAAGTATTTAAATTTTATGGAGGAGACGATATGTTTCAGAAATTAATAAAGAACATGGCATTCAGCGTAGTGGTATTACCAGCACTCATAGGTTCTGCAGTAGCTGCTTATCCAGATAAACCCATCAAGATGATGGTTGGCTATGCCCCAGGTAGCTCAACTGATATTGTGGGCAGAATGATTGCTAACGATCTCAGTCTTGCCTTGAAACAACCAGTAATTGTAGAAAATCGTGGTGGTGCAGCTGGTAGTTTGGCTGCTGATGCCGTTGCAAAAAGTGCTCCTGATGGATACACCATCTTGTTTGCGCAAAATGGCCTGGCAATTAACGTAGCAGCTAATCCTAAATTACCGTTTAACGGGCAAAAAGACTTACTGCCAGTAGTCGGAGTTGCTGCAACACCCCATATTCTGATTGTGAACAACAACTCTAAGGCAAAAAATGTTGCAGAGCTAATGGCGATGCTCAAAGCGGATCCTGGAAAGTTAAGTTTTGGTTCTTCCGGAATTGGTAACTCGGATCATATGGCTGGCGAATTATTTTTAGCAACGACGGGTTTACAAGCTATTCATATTCCTTACAAAGGCGGCTCACCAGCTGCAACTGATGTGATTGGTGGACAAATTGATTTTTACTTTGCCGGGATGCCGGTAGGACTGCCTTTATCTAAGGGTGATAAGGTCCGGGCCTTAGCAGTGACCAGTAAAAATCGTTTTAGTGGTGCATCTGAGTTACCAACCATGCAGGAGTCTGGCGTAAAGGGTTATGAAATGGCGCTTTGGCAAGGGGTATTTGTGCCGGCGGGTACGCCAACTGCTATTGTGCAAACGCTGAATAATACGATTCTTAAAATTCTTGACACTCCAGAGATGAAAGAACGCTTTATAAAGGCAGGAGTTCAGGTTGCCCCTCTGAACACCCAGCAATTTGCTGACTTGTATAGCTCGGATATTGCACGCTGGAAAGTAGTGATAGAAAAATCAAAGATCAAGTTAGATTGAGCTAGTGAGAGTTTCTCTATGCGCTGAGGTCAAATACTAGTACCTCAGCGTTTTTACCTTCACTGATATATATATTGCTTTCATGATCGATGAGGAGGGCATCTCCTCCTGCAATTGCTTGCCCATTGATCTTGAGTGAGCCACGAATCAAATGCACATAGGCTTTACGTTTTGGATCTAGGGCAAGTTCTGCGGTTTGTGCCCCCTCAAACAGGCCTACATACAAGTTGGCATCTGCATGAATTTTGACGGAATGATTTTGTCCGTGTGGAGAAGCGATTAAACACAGCTTGCCTTGCTTATCAGCGAGTGGAATCGTTTTTTGTTCATAACTAGGTTGCACTTCTAAAGCATTCGGTTCAATCCAAATTTGTAAGAAATGGGTTGTTTGATCTTTGGCATGGTTGAACTCACTATGTGTTACTCCAGTGCCTGCACTCATGCGTTGCACATCACCCGGTGGAATGCCTTTAATGTTGCCTATGCTATCTTCATGGGCTAGTTCACCTGACAACACATAACTGATGATTTCCATATTGCGGTGACCGTGCTTTCCAAATCCCTGTCCAGCAGCAACTTGGTCTTCATTGATGACCCTGAGATTTCCCCATCCCATAAATCGAGGATCATGATATCCAGCAAAGGAAAAGGAGTGATAGCTTCTGAGCCAGCCGTGGTCGGCATAGCCTCTTGCTGAGGATTGTCTAAGTAA
Source organism: Betaproteobacteria bacterium (assembly GCA_013205155.1). GTDB lineage: Bacteria > Pseudomonadota > Gammaproteobacteria > Burkholderiales > Burkholderiaceae > Polynucleobacter. Next base: position 5,136 of record JABMMT010000198.1, read on the forward strand.
TTGCATTGTTTGTCTCAGTATATTTCGTTCAGAGCACAATTAAAAAGAGGCTTATAAGCCTCTTTTTAATTGGAGAGCTTTGTTTAGATTAAGCCAAGCTATCGGCCCAAATATTACGCGCCCAGCCCCAAGCATAAATACCTTCGAGTACTGAAGGTGCTGGAGATAATCCACCAGATCCTGGAACAGTCTTAAAGGTTTTCTCGGCAGTGTTGTATTGATGAACGCTTGCTACGTGAACCACTTCTTTGCTATTGACAAAGCTATAGCAGGTATTTGTCAGCATAGGAGCAGGATTGACTTCCCAGCCGCTCAGTTCAGCAACAATTGCTGCTGCTGCGACTTTGGCATGTGAATTTGCCATGTGTCCAGATTTAGGCATCAATGGTGCAACTTGTATGGAATCGCCCAGGACGTGAATATCCTTTTGTGCTGTAGATTCAAAGTTAAGGTAATTCACATTGACCCAACGACCATTGGAATTAGCCAAGCCCGTTTTGACAGCGATTTCACCAGCGGCCATTTGAGGCAGTAAATTCAGCACATCGGCCTTAACATCATCTTGAACTTCGAGTTTAACGGTCTTGTTTTTCGCATCGACACCAACAACATTGTGCTTAGGTAGGTATTCAATCATTCCTGGGTATTGCTCAGCCCATACTTTTTTGAATAAGCCCGCTTTAGATACTACGTCTTGATTAGCATCTAAAATCAAGACCTTGCCCTTAGAGTTATGTTGCTTGAGATAGCTCGCAACCTGACAGGCTCGCTCGTATGGCCCAGGAGGACAGCGATAAGGAGCCTCAGGAATACTAATAACGTAAGTACCGCCTTCACGCATTGCAGCAACTTGCTTATGTAGAGCCACTGTTTCCGCCCCCGCTTTCCAGGCTTGTAAGGTTACGCCCGCCTTGTTAGCTTGCTCGAGACCTTCAATGGTATTCATATTCAAGCTAATGCCAGGAGAAACGACCGCTTTATCGTAGCGCAAGGTTTTTCCTGAAGCGAGTTTTACTGTCTTTTGAGTAGGATCCATGCTGACAACGCTATCTTGAATCATTTTGATGCCATGACGCTTACTCAGATTGCTATAAGAGGTAGTCAATTCAGAGAGTGTGCGTGATCCACCTACGACTAAATTAGACATTGGGCAGGAGATAAAAGAGGGATTAGGTTCAATCAGAGTCACTCTGGCAGTATTGTTAGAAAACAAGCGCAAGTATTTGGCAGCAGTAGCGCCACCATAACCCCCGCCAATGACTAAGATTTCTGCTTTTTGCAAATTGGCACGAGCTTGGGTTGAGAAACCAGTAACTAAGCCGAGTGCTGCAGCACTTTGACCAATAAAATGTCGACGATCCATGATGGGCTCCTATTTATCTTTTGCCAAGTTGATTGGCGATGGTTTCGAGTTGCTCATCCGTATAGCCTTTAGCGAGTTGCGGCATGATCGTGCCCTCTAAAGCTCCAGATTTATATCCCTTTAATTTCTCCAGCATTTGCCCGCTGGTGAGATTATTGATCAGCGGCATCCCGCCATCGACTACTCCCTTACCATCTGTGCCATGACAGTTAGCACAAGTAGCTGCTAAACCTCGCTTATAAAGATCAGTGGTAGCAGCGTTTTGCGCTAAGGCAGTGCTACTCCATTGGACAAGACCAAGGATGGCCGAAGCTAGTATTGATGCTTTGAGGTATTTTGCCCGCATAGGAATAATCTCCATTTCTTGTATTCAATTTGAGTGCTAGTGAATTTCACTCAGTCTTATCTTAAACAAGAACCTAAGAGAAATGATGATTGCTTCAGATTCATTTCTCATAAGCTCATTTGAAAAAGCATATGAAATGGTTTTTTCACTGCCCCATCCTAAGCCCTATAAACTAGAGCTATGCGAGGTTCATTTTCATCCCGTTCGGCTCTATTAATACTCCTTTTAGGTGTTTTCACCTATCTTTATGGCTTAGATAGTCGTTTTGCCCCGAAGAATGGCGATGAATATCCTTATATGCATATTGTTCGGATGACCGCCAATGCAGGAGACTGGCTCCCTTTGCAGTCAGAAATGACGGGATTGAAGAATACCAAGCCGCCATTGATTTTCTGGCAGGGCATTGTGAGCACCAATTGGGCAAATCAATGGACACTCTTTAATTTGCGTTGGCCCAGTCTTTTTTATACAGCTCTTACGGCTTTATTTTTATTTCTGTCAGTGCGTCGTTTTAGTGGCAGTGCAAAGACTGGCCTGTTAGCAGGTTTAGTCTGGCTTTCCTTTTTTGCTACCTATCGTTACGGACGCCCATTTTTAACAGATCCTCCTGAAGTATTTTGGATGAGCTTGCCATTTATGGCACTTTTGTATTGGGGGAAGGCTGCTTTTAATTCCCAACTGATTTTCCCAGTCTTTGCAGGTCTTTGTTTAGGCTTCGCATTGCTTGCAAAGTCGTTCGCCTATATTGTCCCTGCGTCGTTCGCTCTGGGTTTATATTACTGGCGCTGGCGAGAGTGGAGCGTATCAACAACACTCATTAGAGATCTGTATAAGCTTTTTTTCATTGCGGCTATTGCATTGGGAATCTTTGCGCTCTGGTTTGCCTTAGATCCTAATCCGCAGGCAGTGTGGAAAGAATTTGTGCTGGGTGAGAACGTAGCTAAGTTTGATGCTCGGAGTACGAACTACTTCTTGGACTTAGTAAGCGGTGGCGACAGTATTTGGATGTTGATCCTGACTTCTTTAGCAAATGCTGGCCTGTTCACCTTTGTTTTATTGTCGACCCTAATACAATGCTGGCGTAATCGTCGTTTCCTCTCTCTTGAAGAGAGCTTATTACTCTTGCTGGTATTGGCATTTTTTGTGGTCTTTAGTTTGCCAAGTCAACGATCAGGCCGTTATTTATTGCCAGTCATGCCTGCTTTGGCCGCATTACTAGCATTGCATTGGGATCGCCTACCCCTATGGGGTTTTCGAATTGCATTGTTATTGCAAGCCATTCTTTTCTCAGTATTAATTTGGGCGGGAAGTCAGCTACAGTTATCTGCATTCACAGGCAATACTAGTGATTGGGTCTATTCATATGGACACTGG
>JABMMT010000199.1 GCA_013205155.1 Betaproteobacteria bacterium
AAAGTTAGACTGGAAAATAGTATTGGGTATATTAATCAGCATTAGCGCCTGTTTAGTCGCCTATAGCATTGCTCAAGAGCCCGAAAAAAACGTCAGCTTGCCAAGTACCTTGACCTATCAAGCCTAAATTGGGACTAACCCATCCACTGACTGACGGGTGCAGCAGCATCTTGTAGTGGCTGAGAAATAATATCCACTAATGCAGGCTCGCCACATTCAATGGCAGCTTTAATGGCAGCCTCTAGTTTTAGTGGATCATCAACAGTCCAGGAGCGCACTCCATAGGCTTCAGCTACTTTGGCATGGTTAGTACGATTAAAGTCTACTGAGTAATAGCGCTCATCATATCCCGATTTTTGACTTGCCTTAATCCAGCCATAAACTGAATTAGAGACAACAATCATGAGCACAGGTAACTTGTAGCGAGTGATAGTTTCCAATTCGCCTACGGTAAATCCAAAGCTACCATCACCCATCACGGCAACACATTTAGATTGTGGTCTACCGATTGCTGCTCCAATAGCGGCTGACATAGCAAATCCTAAAGCTCCATGGGCTCTGTTTGTAATGAAATGCCTGCCTGAAATATCACTCATAAAGTAGGCAGAAAAATACGGGCACGGTGTTCCAGGGTCGGCACACACAATGGCATCTTTTGGTAGCAGTTTATTGAGGATGTGAACAATTTTTTCAGGAAGAATAGGCGTCTCATTGCTATTTGCTAGCTGCAGAAAGGATTCAAACTTAAGGGCTTTTGCTTTAGCCACCACTGCTTTACCATCAATACAGTTTTGATTACGCGATTGAATATCAGCCTTCAAATGACTATAGAGCTGCTCAAGAGTAAGCTTCGCATCCCCAACCAATCCAACAGCAGTAGGGTAATTGGCCCCAATGGTTTCAGGATCAACATCTAAATGAATAATTGGTAAGGATTTATTTGGGTAACGCCAATTTTCAGTAGTGGTAGAGCCTGCACGACAAGTAATGAAAAAGACGAGATCGGCACTATTCACGACATCTCGTGTGGCCATCACTCCGCCATTCGCGCCAACGACACCTGCATTTAGAGGGTGATTTCCTGCAAGGCTTCCTTGGCCGCTGACGGTTGTGCAAACCGGAATATTGAGTAACTCCGCAATATTGGCTAGTATTTGCTCGGCTCCAGAATTGATGACGCCACCACCACAAATAAAAACAGGTGATTTTGCTTCTAATATCAGTTTTACCGCTTTTTCAATATCATGACTATTAGCAACATAGCGTTGAGCTGGGTATTGACAGTGTTCTTTTTGGGCCCAGATATCACTAGTCGCAACAGGATGTTTTTGAACATCATGAGGTAAACAAATGTGAGTGCTACCTGGTTTACCGGTTGTCATTGCACGGAAAGCACTTCTCACGGCAGATGGAATCTGTTCAGCTAAGTCAATGGTGGTGTTCCATTTGGTGAGTGGCTGATATAAAGCTTGTTGATTTAATTCTGTGAGCGGAAATTTGCCACGAGAAGTGACCGGTACATCTGAGGTAATGCCTAAAACGGGGATAGAAGATTCATTTGCTTCTACTAGACCTGGAAGCAAATAGGTCGCACCGCCCCCACTGGGACCTTCGCAAACTCCAACCTTATGGGTAACTCTCGCATAGGCATCAGCCATATAACCCGCACTACGCTCATCTCTAGTCAGAATATGCTGCATACCATGATCAAGTCTTGCTAGGGCATCATAGAAAGGCAGACTCGTATCACCGCATAAGCCGAAGATATGCTTAACCTCATATTGCTCTAGCATTCTGACCAGAGCTTCTGCACCAGTTACTTTTTCACTCATATTAATCGTCAAGATTGAGTTTGGTAGTCTTCACAAATTGTTGCCAACGATCAAATTCATTCTTGGCATATTTATCTAGAGTAGGCCCATCACTTGCTTGTACATCGAATCCACCTTGAGTGAGTTTAGTTTTGATTTCGGGATCGCTGAGGACCGCCTGAAAATCTGCTGTCAGTTTTTTAACTGTAGCTGCTGGAGTATCTGCTGGAGCAAACACGCCAATCCAAGAGTAAGCCTCAAAACCTGGATAGCCAGATTCTGCAACCGTTGGGGTCTTTGGCAATTCCGGGAGACGTTGGGCCCCAGTCACAGCAAGAGGCTTCAGTTTATCGGCTTGGATTTGTCCTTTGAGAGCAGCGTAACTTAACAGGGTCATACTGGCGGTATTGCCTACTACTGCAGCAATTGCAGGGCCTCCACCTCCATAGGGAACATGAAGCACAAAAATACCTGCTTTACGCTTCAGATCTTCCATAGCCAATTGATTGAGAGATCCAATGCCTGTTGAGGCATAGCTGTAATATCCGGGGCGTTTTTTTGCGGCAGCAATAAACTCACTTAAATTATTACCTTGAACAGAAGGGTTTGCGGCAATCACCAAAGGAAAGCGAACCAATAAACTGACTCCCACAAAATCTTTGAAGGTGTCATAGGGTAGCTTGGGTTTAACAATGGGATTAATAGAGTGGTTATCAAAGCTAATCAGTAAGGTATTGCCATCGGGCGCAGCCTTTGCTACGTGCTGCGTGGCAATTTGACTTGCGGCACCAGGGCGATTTTCTACCACCACTGGTCTACCAATTCTTTCAGCCAGTTTTGGTTGAATCGTTCTAGCGGTAATGTCAGTACTTCCGCCCGGTGGAAATGGCACCACTAATGTAAGAGGCTTATCACTTTGAGATAGAGCGGGGCTAGAGATCATTAGCGCCGTTAAAAACAAGAAGAAGGATCTAGTTAATAAATGATTTGTGATTTTCATAGATGAGTCCCTAGTGATGGGTGAGTATGGGTAAGAAAATGTTGGTCAATAATGAAGTCTACAGGATCTAAAGTGGATTGATTAAGATACGCTCTCTCAATAGATGCCCCTTTAGGAGCATCCTGGGGTTGAATACTAAGATTGATATTGGGTAGGGAAATTTCGACACAATCCTGTAGAAACTTCAACTGACTATCAGCAAGCTCTAAAAGACCTTGAAACCTTGCAGCAGTCTCATTGATATTGGGGCTAATAATCGTGATTTTCTGTAAATCCTGTGTTTTATTGGGATGCATTAGCCATTGTCTTTGCCAAACATAGTCTGGAGTTAAATGCTCACAAAAATAGATCCGAAGCCCTGGAATCGGCTGCTCTGAAAAGCGGACTGTTTTAAATTCCACAAGCACTTTATCTCCCATGAAGTCTCCTTCACGTGATAAATCTTGCACAGGATTCACCGCAAAGCCCGCTTCTTTGAGTTGATTGAAGCATGCATTAGCATCGTCGGTGCGAAATACTAGGGCATCTAAGCCAATGGGCTGATGAGCAATTTCTGCTCTTTGGGCCTGTTTTCCTTTTTCCCAGCCCAATAGTTCGATATAGCAAGATTTGAGCATGATAAGCCGATTGCTTGAACCTAAATTGTGGTGAGCTAGAGGCGTTAATTGAAATCCTTGGCTGGTGAATATGTTACTGAGCTCATCTAGGCTATCTCTAGCCATAATCACCAAGTGATCAAAAAGGTATTCTGTGGGTCGGTTTGAGCTCACGGGCAAGGAAATGACAGTATCAAAAAATTATCATATACGATATTAGAAATACTCAGGAGGCCCAGTGAAAATTCAGATAATTCGCCGAACTTTATCCTTATTTACTCAACTAGGCGCTGAATCTATACCAAGCACCCCTAATCAATTTGCCAGCATGGTTGCAAGGGAGCATTGGCGTTGGAGTACTTTAATTAAACAAGCTCAGAGTAATCCTAAATAAGATAAGTAACAATGAAATTCAATTGGAATAATCCATACCCCACGATTCGTGTCCCAGTGATGGGGCGTAATGTAGTTTCTACCTCTCACCCTTTTGCGGCTCAAGCAGGATTAAAAATCATTCAGCAAGGCGGGAATGCGATTGACGCTGCCATTGCAGCCGCAGCTGCTTTGATGATTGTTGAGCCAGTATCAAATGGTTTGGGTAGTGATTGCTTTGCTATTGTTTGGGATGGTAAGGAGTTGCACGGCTTAAATGCTTCCGGCACTGCACCCCAAACCTGGAGTCCTGAATACTTTTCCAAAAAATATGGGACCGATGCTAGTGGCTTAGCTGATAGACCTAAGCGAGGTTGGGATTCGGTAACAGTTCCTGGTGCCCTAGCTGGCTGGGAACAGCTACACAAACGTTTTGGCTCCTTACCTTTGGGTGATTTGTTACAGCCCGCTATTGAGATCGCCGAAAGAGGGTATGCGATGGCGCCAATAGTTGCACATAAATGGGCTGCTGCTATCCCAGAGTTGCGCGATCAACCTGGGTTTTCTCAAGCATTTATGGCCCATGGCCGCGCTCCAGAAATAGGAGAAATTTTTCGCTTTGAGGCGGCAGCGAAAACCCTCAAGACAATTGCTAAGTCTGGTATTCGAGAATTCTATGAGGGAGAGATTGCCCAAGCAATTGCTCGGCACTCTAGTAGTAATGGTGGATCGATGACTCTAGACGATCTTGCGCAGTATCGACCCGATTGGGTAGGCACGATTCAACAGAAAATACAAGGTGTTGATGGAAAGACCTATGCCATGCATGAGATACCACCTAATGGACAAGGAATTGGTGCATTAATTGCTTTAGGGATATTACAAAACTTCGATCTAGCCAGTTTGCCAGTCGATAGCGTACAGAGTCAGCATCTGCAAATAGAAGCCATGAAGTTAGCTTTTGCTGATGTGTATCAATACGTGGCAGATCCACGTGCCATGATAGTCACGCCGGCACAGATGTTGGACCCAGCGTATTTGGCGCAGCGTGCAAAACTGATTAATCCTAATAAGGCAACCCATTTCCCATTTGGTCTGCCGCAATCTGGTGGCACGATTTACTTATCTGCAACTGATGAGCAAGGCCGTATGATTTCTTTCATTCAGAGCAACTACATGGGCTTTGGTTCTGGTGTGGTGGTTCCAGATTGGGGTGTGAGTTTACAAAATAGAGGCTTTGGTTTTTCAATGGATCCCAAATCGGCAAACCTTGTTGCCGGAGGTAAACGTCCTTTTCATACTATCATTCCTGCATTTTTAACTCGCAAAGAAGGTGACACATGGTTACCCCAAATGAGTTTCGGTCTGATGGGGGGCGATATGCAACCCCAGGGCCATTTACAAACCGTGATACGGATGTTGTCTTACCGTCAGCAACCGCAAGCAGCATGCGATGCACCTCGTTGGAAGGTGAATCGTGACTTCAGTCTAGATGTAGAAGCCAATATGAATGCCGATACCGTTCAGGGCCTATCAGACCTAGGCCATACTTTGAAGAAAATTGATGATCCTTATATGGATTTTGGAGCCGGACAATTTATCTGGAGATTATCGGATGATATTGAGGATGGCTATATTGCCGCTAGCGATCCTAGACGTGATGGTCAGGCAGCGGTGTATTAGTGAGTAGCCTGTCCAAACAAGATACTTTGTTGAGTCCCGGCTAGACTTGTTTAAACTATTCAAATACTCAGACAGTGAATAACTAAAAAAATAGATTAGGAAAATGATGCGTTTATTCAGCTATAAAAATAAGAAAAATGAAAAAGGGCTTGGAGTTCTTTGCATCAAGGACTCACAAGAATTCGTAGATTTATGTGCAACCGATCCTAGTATTCCAACTACATTGTTAGGTTTAATTGAGATAGATCCAAGCTTGACGAAGGCAAAGCAAGCGCTGAGTCATCCAAACGCAGTGATCCGGAACTTAGCTGAAATTCAGTTTGAAATATTAATTGATCGGCCTGGGAAGATTGTCTGCATGGGTCTCAATTATGCTGACCACGCTAAAGAGGGTGGTAATGCAAGACCAGAGTATCCGAGCTTTTTTATGAGAGGGCCAAGTTCACTTGCCGCTCACTTAGCACCACTTATCAGGCCAAAAGTTTCAGATAAATTAGATTACGAAGCGGAGCTTGTATTTATTGTCGGAAAAAGGGCGCGTAATTTAATTAAAGAGAATGCTCTGGAATGTATTGCAGGTTATAGCGTATTTAACGATGGCAGTATTCGTAACTATCAACGCAAAACGACTCAATGGACTATTGGTAAGAATTTTGATCAGACTGGCGGCTTTGGTCCGTTCTTAGTGACACCGGATGAAGTTCCTTTAGGCGCTCATGGCC
>JABMMT010000200.1 GCA_013205155.1 Betaproteobacteria bacterium
ATGAAGAGGGTAAACAAGTTGGTCGCTTGATTCATCATATTTTGGCAACTCGCCAAGTGATGGATAAAAAAGATGGAAAAGAATTTTGGCGTCCTGCTAGAGGTAGTGACTTTATTTTGCTGGTCAAGCGCAGAAAATATTTACCCCAGTACGAGCAGGCTTTGCGTGAGGCGGTGCTCGCATATGACAGTTCACGCTTAGGTGGATTACTCAATACGCTCGAGATAGATGATCTGATTGCTTTACTCACCGTCTTGGTATCCCCAAGACATGATTTACCGCTTGCACAAGTTCTGCGCAGCCCGATCTTTAGCTTTACAGAGGCTCAGATGCAGGAGCTCAGTATCAGTATTAGCCAAGGCTATACCTCTTGGTGGGATGCATTGCAGGCCAATCAAAGCCCTCTGATTCAGAAGGCTGCTCGATATTTAGAGCATTGGCGGGTGCTTGGCGAGGCGCTGCCAGTACATGATTTACTTGACCTGATTTATCACGAGAGTAACTTACGAATTCAATACGCTATTACTGCTCAAAATCTAGCGCGTGCACAAGTTCTAGCGAATCTTGACGCCTTTTTAGAGTTGGCACTAAATCAAGACGGTGGACGTTACCCTAGCTTAAGTCGCTTTATTGATGAAATCAACGCAATGCGTCAGGGCGATGATGATGAGACTCCGGATGAAGGGGATGTCGAGGCAGAGGCAGCATCTGAAGCCAATGAAGAAATTGGCGAAGTAGACCTAGAGAGTGAGATGTCTGAGGAAGAGCGACATAGGCGAGTGCGTCTGATGACCATTCACGGAGCTAAAGGACTGGAGGCGCCATTTATCATCATGCTCGATGCCAATAGCACCCAGTGGCGTCAGCCACATCGTGGCGTCTTGCTCGATTGGTCACCAGAGGACGCTAGTCCTAGACATCTTTCGCTTTATACCTCTGCATCTTTAACGGGTGAGCGCAGTACTATTTTCAAAAAAGAAAATGAAGTGAGTCAAAATGAAAATTGGAATTTACTGTATGTCGCAATGACTCGTGCAAAGCAGGGCTTATGGCTCAGTGGTGTGGATGCAAAAACAAAAACTGGCATTAACGAGCGGTCATGGTATGGCAGAGCACTCGCTGCGGGCCTGAATATTTTGGATGTTGCCACATTCAATCTACCCAATGAAAACCATCAGGCAGATGAAATCAAGCAAGAACTCGGGAGTATGTCTTTTAAGATGGATCACTTTGATATCGTCTGGGATGATGCCGCCAAAGATCATCGGGACCATCTTGCAAAAATAGAAAGTGGTGCTCTAGCAGAAGAGTTAACAGTTACATTATTGGAGCGCGCTAAAGAAGAGCCTGATCCCGAACTCCTACAAGAAGGCACAAACTTTCACCGCTTGCTTGAGTTCTTAATCCCAGACTCGGGCAATCAAGCAAAACCTTCAATGCCCAGTGAACAAGAGCTCATCAATTGGATGGGCATAGATCAAGAGCAGGCAAAGGGTATCATCTTACGTGCCAAAACTGTCTTAGCAACATCAGAACTCAAACCCTATATTGCTTTAGGAGAATGGGTTGCTGCTTGGAATGAATTAGACATTGCTACTGCAGAGGGTAAAGGCTATCGAATCGATCGCTTAGTTGAGTTTGACGATCATTTGGCTATCCTAGATTACAAACTGAGCATTCCTCAGAAGGGCTCCTTATTGCACCAGAAATACCTCGCGCAATTGCAGATCTATCAAACGCAGCTATCCAGGATCCGTGAGGACAAGCCTAGCAAGGCTTATTTAGTTTCTGCGGCCGGCGAGCTTGTAGAAATGAACGCTACCCCGTAGAAGAATCACTTTGGTAATAATTCAGTTAGTATTTCCTTAAGATGAACAACAAAGAAGGTTTGTGATGAAAACATTTTCTGCTAATTTGCTCAAAACAGTTTGTATTGTTCTTGCTGGATCGGTATTAAGTGTCTCTACTGTGATGGGACAAACGTATCCTAATAAGCCAATCACTATGATTGCAGGCTTTCCGCCAGGTGGTTCAGCTGATCTGCTTGCCCGAATAGTTTCTCAAAAGCTTTCTGTAGCCCTAAATCAATCAATCGTGGTTGAAAATCGGACTGGAGCTGGAGGCACCATCGCAGCGTCAGCAGTTGCAAAAGCTAACCCTGATGGATATACATTATTTCTAGGTTCTGCAGCAACACAATCAATTGCCCCAGCAGTCTATAAAAATTTATCCTATCAGTCTCCACAGGCCTTTCAACCCATTACGATGGTTGCGCAGATTCCAGTTGCTCTGGTCGTTAATTCTGAGGTAAAGGCTAATACAGTGCAGGAGTTATTGGCTCTTGCCAAAAGTCAAAAAGATCCGCTGACCTTTGCTAGTAGCGGAACTGGTGCAATTCCCCATTTGGCTGGAGAGTTATTTCAGCAATCTACAGGAATCAAGTTAACCCATATTCCATATAAAGGCGCTCCACTTGCAATGACTGACTTAATCTCGGGTCGAGTCGATATGATGTTTGATAATCTTCCAACGGTATTGCCTAATATTCGTGGCGGCAAGTTACGCGCTTTAGCGATTGCGGGTAGCAAACAAACGCGCGCACTACCCAATGTACCGACTCTTGCGGAGCTGGGTATTCGGGGTGCGGAGGTGACCTCATGGTTTGGCGTGCTTGCACCAAATGGTTTGCCTCAGCCTATTGCAAAACGCCTTAATGATGAAATGGTCAAGATCCTCTCAACGAATGAAGTGAAAGATCAACTCTTTGAAATAGGTGCAGAGCCCTTTGTTTTACCTACAGATGAGTTTGTAAAATTTCTTGATGGGGATATCAAAAGGTGGGCCAAGTTAGTCAAAGATGCTGGCATCAAGGTCGATTAATATTATCAAGTCAATACAATCAAGGAGAAGAAGATGAGCTTTAA
>JABMMT010000201.1 GCA_013205155.1 Betaproteobacteria bacterium
AACTAAAAAAGAAAAATCAGCCTTGTTATGCTTAGCCAGTATTTATTTGGGCCTGGGTTCGGCTGGAAGAAATGGTAACCCTGTGGCTAAGTTTCACTTGAGTAACGGCGCCAGATTGCATCAAATTAATTGGGCTGGTGACCTATCCCGTAAGGGTTTGCGCCAATCTGCTTCACTAATGGTGAATTATTTGTATGATCTTTCTTCAGTGGAGGAGAACCATGAGCGTTTTACCCAGGGAGAAATTGATTATTCTCGCGCAGTAGGGCGTTTAATGACGCCATAAATGCTGTGCGGATAAGTTTGGGAGTTGAAGTGCCTTTAAGACGTAAAATAAACGGAGTTTAAATTAGCTTTATATAACCCGCAGTAAATAAACAAGCCAATAAAAATGGCAAATGGAGGAGACAGATATGACTAAGCAAGTAAACCTAAATGGATTGCTCAAGAAAGTACTTGTAATACTATGCGCAAGCCCATTAATTGCATTCGCACAGGAGTGGCCAACTAAATCAATTACTTTTCTTAACCCATTTCCAGCTGGCGGTGGGACAGACGCCTTTGCAAGACCTTTGGCAGCTCAATTAACTGAGCAACTCGGAAAGCAGGTTCTCATCGATAACCGTGGTGGTGCTGGTGGTACGGTAGGTGCATCTGTTGCCGCAAAAGCTGCCCCTGATGGCTACACTTGGTTTGTTGGGGCTTCGCATCACACGATTGCGCCGGCCATGTATAAAAACTTGGATTACGATTTGGAGAAGAGTTTCATCCCAGTCGCAATGATAGCGAACGTACCGCAAGTATTGGTGGTGAACCCCAGCCGTGTCAGTGCTCGTAACGCAAAAGAATTCGAGCAATTAATGAAAAAAAATCCAGGCAAATATAACTATGCCAGCGCTGGTAGTGGTACTGTGCATCATCTTGCTGGCGAGCTATACAAAATTCAGACAGGCACCTTTATTACGCATATTCCATATCGGGGTGCTGGCCCAGCAATGAATGATTTACTGGCAGGGCAAATTGATCTTGAATTTGATGGTCTAGCAACTTCTGCTCCTCAAATTAATGCAGGTAAATTGGTGGCAATCGCTGTAGCCTCAAACAAGCGTAGTTCTGCTATCCCAAATGTCCCTACATTCCAAGAGGCTGGATTACCTGACTATCTCGTTTCAACTTGGTACTCTCTTTTTGCGCCTGCTGGCACTCCAAAACCGATCGTCGATAAGATGATTGTAGAAGTTCAAAAGGCACTTAATACTCCAAAAATGAAATCGATTTGGGAAAAGAACGGCTCAGACATACCTAACTTGACTGGCGATGCTTTTGGTAAGCAAGTGAATGCAGATATTGCTCGCTGGAGCGCGGTAGTGAAAAAGTCGGGCGCAACGCTTGACTAATGAATAGTATTTATTTGATTTTGAGGCTCTAATGAATTTGTATTCGCTATTGGAAGATGGTTTTCCAAGAGATAAGAAAGCATGTGCTCTAGAAACACACGATGGTTTGTACTACTCATGGAGTGATCTAGAGCGGGCCACTGCAAAGCTGGCCAACCTGCTGAAGAGCCTTAAACTTCCTGCTGGTTCAAGGATTGCGGTTCAGGTGGAAAAATCACCTGAAGCGCTTTTCTTGTATCTGGCAACCATTCGCGCAGGATATGTTTATCTCCCCCTGAATACCGCTTATCAAGCAGCTGAGATCCAATACTTTATTGAGAATGCAGAACCCGCAGTACTTGTTTGCAGTAGTAAGAATTTTTCTTGGGTCTCAAAAGTGGCGTTTAAAGCAGGCACTAAACATGTGTTTACTTTAGATGAGGATCGCAAAGGCACTCTCCTAGATCGTGCCGCACATCTGAGCGATCAATTTAAAACGGTTCCCGCAAAAGATGATGACCTAGCTGCCATTTTGTATACGTCTGGCACAACAGGGCGTAGCAAAGGTGCCATGCTGACTCATCAAAATCTGGGCAGCAATGCTCAGGTATTACAAAAGTTTTGGGCTTGGAAAAAAGGGGATGTACTCTTGCATGCTCTCCCCATCTTTCATGTCCATGGTTTATTTGTCGCAGCCCATGGCGCATTGATTAATGGCAGCAAAATGATTTGGTTGCCACGCCTAGATACTGCTCAGTTGATTAAACATATGCCAGCTTCAACGGTGATGATGGGCGTGCCCACTTTCTATGTACGCCTGTTGGCTGATAAAGGCTTTACCAAGCAGGTAGCACGCA
>JABMMT010000202.1 GCA_013205155.1 Betaproteobacteria bacterium
AACCTTATTACAAGAGTGTTTACAAAGCTATCAATTGCCACTACCGACGTATAACGTGATTGGTACTAGTGGTGCTGCCCATAATCAACAATTTGAAGTGGAGTGCCTTATCCCCAACCTAAAGGTGGGCGTGAAAGGCGAAGGCGCTTCACGACGTGCAGCGGAGCAGATTGCTGCTAAGCTTGCACTCATAGCGGTATTAAAAGCCTTACCCCAAGAATCACGTAAACCAAAGAAAACTCGATCAGCTAAGAAAAAAGCAGCTAAAAAAGAAGTGACTGAAGAGCAATTGAACCTTAAGTTGAAGGGCTAATCGTGTTTAGATGTGGCACCATCGCCATCGTGGGGCGTCCCAATATGGGTAAATCCACTCTTTTGAATGCATTAGTTGGTCAAAAGATTAGTATCACTTCTCGTAAGGCGCAAACGACGCGTCATCGCATTTTAGGGGTTCAGAATCGTGAAGAGGCCCAGTTTATTTTCATTGATACGCCAGGTTTTCAGACCCGCTTATTAAATACCTTAAATAAAGCACTGAACCGAACAGTTACTACAGCATTACAAGATGTAAACGTCGCGTGCTTTGTAGTGGAGGCGGGCTATTTTGGTGAAGATGATAAGAAGGTATTAAAGCTCTTGCCTGATGATTTGCCGGTAGTGTTGGTTCTCAATAAATTAGATCTTTTCAATAGCCGCTTTCAGACCCCTTCGGAACGCGATCAAGCTTTACTCAACTTTATTAAAGAAATGGCAAAGCCTTGGTGCGAATTAGGTGGTCATGAGGATCAGAAGTCTGAGTTTGCTGAAATCATTCCAATGAGCGCGAAGAGCCCAGGCGATATCCAAAGACTGCTTGATGTCCTCGAGGGATATCTACCTGAAGCACCCCCTATTTACGATGGCGAGACCATTACAGATCGCAGTGAGCGTTTCTTGGCTGCTGAGATCCTGCGTGAGAAGGTATTTCGTTTTACTGGTGAAGAATTGCCATATACCAGCACTGTGGTAATTGATCAATTTAAGATGGACGGTAAGATGCGCCGTATTGCCGCTACTATTCTGGTTGATCGTGATAGCCACAAGGCGATGATCATTGGTCAAAAAGGTGAGCGCCTCAAAAAGATTTCTACCGATGCTCGAATTGATATGGAAAAGCTATTTGACGGTAAGGTATTTTTAGAAACCTGGGTAAAGGTAAAGCGTGGTTGGGCTGATGATCGTGCTGAGCTACGGGCACAAGGTTTGGAATAAAGCTGATGGCCTCGATTCGTGTTGTTGATGAACCTGCTTTTGTATTGCACAGTATTCCGTATAAAGAAACTAGCTTGATTTTGGATGTGTTTACTCGGCAGCATGGCCGCATGGCCTTGATTGCTAAAGGTGCCAAACGCCCGCATTCTACTTTAAGACCAGTTTTACAGCGCTTCCAGCCGCTATTGGTCTCTTGGAGCGGTAAATCGGAGTTACGGACTTTAACTAAATCAGAATGGGTTGGGGGTATGCCCTCGCTAGTAGGAGATGCTCTTCTTTGCGGTTTTTACCTGAATGAGTTGTTGGTTAAGTTTTTAGCACGTGAAGATGAGTATGAAAAACTTTACGATAGTTATTCTCAAACAATTAACTCGTTATCTAATCTCGAATTTGAATCTAAGGGTTTGGAAGAGATTCTGCGTCCCTTTGAGCTTTCCCTTTTACAAGAGACGGGTTATGCAGCGGCGCTTGATCGATGCGTTGAAACAAATGAAGCTCCCGTAGCGATAGATCAGTATGTTTACCAGCCCGAGCGAGGTGTGAGGCCTATTCAGACTGATGACCCCGGACACTGGCCTATTCTTTCTGGAAAATCTCTCTTAGCTATTGCTGCTGGCGATTTTTCTGATTTAGAGACTCTTGCCGAAAGTAAGCAGCTAATGCGGTTCTTATTGGGGCTCCATCTCCAAGATCAGGTTTTGACAACCCGTCAAATTTTGATTGATTTGAAGAAAATCTAGTAAGCTATTGCGATGAAAATCTCTAATGCCCTAGAACTCGGGATCAACATTGATCACGTGGCAACTTTGCGTAATGCGCGGGGTACTACTTATCCAGATCCCTTAAGGGCAGCACGTTTAGCCGAAGAGGCTGGAGCAGATTTAATCACGCTCCATTTGCGTGAAGATCGACGTCATATTAAAGATGCAGATTTAATGGCATTACGACCCTTAATCAAAACACGCATGAACTTAGAGTGCGCTGTTACTCCAGAAATGATCAACATTGCATGTCAAGTTAAGCCTCATGATGTTTGTCTCGTTCCCGAAAAGCGCGAAGAGGTCACTACTGAGGGTGGTTTAAATGTTTTAGGGCATTATGCCGCGGTAGAGGCTGCCACAAGACAATTGAAAAGTGCAGGTATTCGCGTATCGTTATTTATTGATCCTGATGAAAAGCAAATTCAGGCAGCTAGGAATGTTGGGGCTACAGTAGTTGAGTTACATACTGGTCGTTATGCCGATGTATCAGGTGAAGAGCTGATTAAAGAATTAGAGCGTATTCAAAAAGCGGCGCAATATGGTGTGAGCATAGGATTAAGAGTGAATGCAGGTCATGGACTACATGAGGGTAATGTCATGCCTATTGCAGGTATTTCTGATTTGTCAGAACTGAATATTGGCCATGCGATTGTTGCTGAGGCTTTATTCAAAGGTTGGCAAAAAGCTATCACAGATATGAAGGCGCTGATGTTTAAAGGTAGAGCAGGATCATTGAGATGATCATTGGTATTGGTACAGACATCTTGCAAATTAATCGCTTACAAGCTGCTTATGATCGTACACAAGGTCGTATCGCTGAAAAAGTATTGGGGCCAGATGAGATGCTGGTATTCAAACACCGTCTTGCCAGAAATCACAAACGCGGCATTGCTTTCTTGGCTACTCGTTTTGCTGCAAAAGAGGCTTTTTCAAAAGCGATTGGATTGGGCATGAGAATGCCAATGACATGGCGATCTTTGCAAACCCTAAATGAGCCTAGCGGGAAGCCAGTAACAAGTTACCTAGGTGCCTTAGCTCAATTTATGCAAGAAAAAAATTGGGAAGCACAAGTGACGGTGAGTGATGAACAAGATATGGCTATTGCTCATGTCATCGTCGTTCAAAAATAGTCAGTATAAGGAAATTGATGAGTAAATCTCTTTTAGGCCCTGGCCCAATAACACTTGACGTACTAGGTCTTGAATTAGACGCTGAAGATCGGCGCAGAATTTTAGATCCCCTGACTGGGGGTGTTATTTTGTTTGCTAGGAACTTTTCTAATCGCAAACAACTTTCCAAGTTAACGGCAGATATCAAGAAATTACGTCCAGATGTACTGATTTCAATTGATCACGAAGGGGGTCGCGTCCAGCGCTGCAAGGTTGATGGTTTTACGCATCTTCCAGCCATGCGGAAATTAGGCGAGTTATGGCTTACTAAAAGTAAATCAACTCATCCAGCAGAATCGGCAGCCCTTGCAATGGCGGCAGCGACAGCTTGCGGCTATATTTTGGCCGCTGAGCTAAGGGCTTGCGGGGTAGACTTGAGTTTTACTCCCGTGCTCGATTTAGATTTTGGTCGCAGCGGTGTGATCGGCGATCGTTCATTTAGTCGTGATCCTCAGATTGTGTTTGCCTTGGCAAAGAGTTTGAATGAAGGTTTGCGTCTGGCAGATATGGCTAACTGCGGCAAGCACTTTCCTGGACATGGTTGGGCTGAGGCCGATTCTCATGTAGCCATACCCGTAGATCAGAGATCGTTAAAAGAAATCTTAAACGAGGATGCTAAACCTTATGAGTGGCTAGATTTAAGTTTGGCTGCGGTGATGCCAGCCCATGTGATTTATCCAAAAGTCGACCAACATCCAGCAGGCTTTTCAAAGATTTGGCTACACTCCATTTTGCGCCAAGAGCTTGGTTTTGAGGGCGTGATTTTTAGTGATGATTTATCAATGGAAGGGGCTAGCGTAGCCGGCTCAGTAGTAAAGGGTGCTGAGCTAGCGCTCGAGGCAGGTTGTGACGCTGTCTTGATTTGTAATCGTCCTGATATGGCTGATCAATTACTCTCCAAGCTCAAGCTTACGCAAGCCAAGCAATCTGAGTCTGCTGCGCGCCTTAATCGCTTGATGCCAAAATCAGCAGCCTTGGCATGGGATGAGCTGCAATCTGAGTCTGAATACCAACATGCAATCGGCCTACTGAAACAGTTTCAATTAATTTAGTAGTCCACTACTCTTTAAAAGACACTCTTTTCCATTCGGAGATAACATAATTTTTGATGTTTTCTCCTTGTGGTCTGGCGCAAATAATCTCATCTACATTTACTGATTCATGAAGTTTTTGTAGACGCACTACATCTCCTTGTGGTGAATAGTTGGGAAGCCATGCCCCCCAAAAAAACTCCAGATCCTCAAGTTGAGTAAAGGCTAGAGCAGCACTCTCCTGAGATATTGGCAGATTAAGCATGATGAATGCTAGGTTCAAAGACTCAAGCTTTACAAGCTCAGCGCTGATCCCTGAAGAAAAGTCCTTTCCAATATGTAGTACTTTGATATGAGCTGTTTGGGTTGCAGTATTTACTGATATGTTGAATTCTGATTTACCAGATCCCATTGCATTAGACTGCACAATCGTTCTTTTGATATTGACCTTTTGCGCTAGATCACGCACAAAATCAAGATGATGTTGTGGAAGGTAAATAGAGTTGATTTGTTCTTTTAAGGGTAGATAACAGGAAAGAAACGACATTCTGGTATCGGTAAAGTTTTGTAAGCCAGCCATTTCACGAGAAGGTGCTGCGCCTAATAACATCCCTGTTTCTTGTGCACCAAAGGCAATCATTTCATGTTGGCTATAGGGGTGATTAGTAACGCAGTCGGCCCAAAAGCCCACTAGATCCAACTCTTTAGCAATATCAATACGCATCTTAGCCATTAACTCGGCAATGTGATGACCTCGGTAATCAGGATCAACCACCATTTTTCCGGCTTCAGGGGAGGTGTTGTGAGTGCTATCAAAAGTAAGTGCGCAATGTCCTATGAGGTGGCCATCAGGGTGTTGTGCAACTACTGAGTACATCATCTTATCGGTAATGATCTTTTGCAGTGCTACCGGATCATACATGTCATGAAAAGGATAGCTATCTCCATAGCAGCGCCTAATGCATTCAATCAATTGCGGA
>JABMMT010000203.1 GCA_013205155.1 Betaproteobacteria bacterium
GCCTTATTGATAGACCCTAAAACAGTTCGTCGGAAGAAGGCTAATCAGAACCAAGACGCCAAATTCCAAGCTGCAGCAGCTAAAAGAAAGGCTGGGAGGCTATAATCTGTTTTTGTGACTAGGGGTTTTGTATGCGACTCATTCAAAAAGCACTCACTTTTGACGATGTGCTCCTCGTACCGGCCTATTCTTCGGTACTCCCTCGAGATGCCAGCTTGGCAAGTAAATTAACTCGGGATATTTCACTCAATACACCATTGGTATCTGCTGCTATGGATACCGTCACTGAAGGTCGTTTGGCAATTGCCATGGCCAGTGAAGGTGGTATTGGCATTATTCATAAGAATCTAAAGCCATCCGAGCAAGCTCGGGAGGTAGCAAAAGTAAAGCGTTATGAGTCAGGCATTCTTCGTGATCCCATCACGATTAGTCCTGATGTCACATTGCGTCAAGTGATTCAACTGTCTCGTGAACATGGTTTCTCTGGATTTCCAGTGTTAGTTGGCAAAGAAGTTGTTGGCATCATTACCAATCGTGATTTACGTTTTGAAGAAGATTTAGATGCATCAGTCAAGACCAAGATGACCCCACGTGAACGCTTGGTGACTGTTAAAGAAGGCGGCTCACTAGAAGAAGCTAAGCGCCTAATGAGTCAACATCGCTTAGAGCGTGTCTTGGTTGTCAATGACAAATTTGAACTACGCGGGCTCATTACAGTAAAAGATATTTTGAAGGCCACTGAACATCCAAATGCTTGTAAGGATAGTGAAGGTAAGTTGCGTGTAGGTGCTGCGGTAGGTGTTGGCCCTGACAATGATGAGCGTATTGAGTTGCTAGTGCGAGCCGGTGTCGATGTGATTGTGGTTGATACCGCCCACGGGCATAGTCAAGGCGTCTTAGATCGCGTTAAATGGGTCAAGAAAAATTACCCACATGTACAAGTGATTGGCGGAAATATTGCTACGGGCGATGCTGCTAAAGCATTGGCTGATCATGGTGCTGATGGCGTTAAGGTAGGTATCGGTCCAGGATCAATTTGCACTACTCGTATTGTGGCTGGAGTAGGGGTTCCGCAAATCACGGCAATTGTGAATGTAGCTGCAGCACTTAAAGGCACTGGCATCCCACTCATTGCTGATGGTGGTGTACGTTATTCAGGAGATGTTGCCAAAGCATTGGCGGCCGGCGCGAGCTCGGTGATGATGGGCGGAATGTTTGCTGGCACAGAGGAAGCTCCTGGCGAAGTATTTTTATATCAAGGCCGCTCATACAAAAGTTATCGCGGCATGGGTTCAATGGGCGCAATGGCCGATGGCTCAGCTGATCGTTATTTTCAGAGTGATATAGCAGCCAGCGCTGAAAAGTTAGTACCTGAAGGCATTGAAGGCCAAGTTCCATACAAAGGTAGTGTGCTTGCAATCTTGCATCAATTAACAGGCGGCATTCGATCTTCTATGGGCTATCTTGGATGTAAAACCATTGCTGAGTTGCATGAAAAAGCCAATTTTGTGGAAATCACTTCAGCGGGTGTGCGCGAATCGCATGTTCATGATGTGAAGATCACTAAGGAAGCCCCAAATTACCATATTGATTAAGAAATAAATAAAAGACTGCTTCTTTCGTGCACGACAAAATACTGATACTCGACTTTGGTTCCCAAGTAACTCAATTAATTGCTAGGCGTGTGCGTGATGTACGAGTGTATTCAGAAATTCATCCTTATGATTGCGATCCAGAATTCATTCGCAAGTTTATAAAAGAGCAGGGCGGCAAAGGCATCATTCTTTCTGGTGGTCCCAGCTCTATCACTGAAGAAGCTAGCCCTCGGGCGCCACAAATTGTTTTTGAGCTTGGTGTTCCTGTATTAGGTATTTGTTATGGCATGCAAACAATGGCTACTCAGCTTGGTGGCGCAGTTGCTTCAGCTGAATCATTAGGTAAGGCACGTGAGTTTGGTTATTCAGAGGTACGCGCACATGGGCATACTAATCTGCTCAAAGGAATTCAGGA
>JABMMT010000204.1 GCA_013205155.1 Betaproteobacteria bacterium
CTGCTGCCTTAACAGAGGGAGTTGAACAAATTCATCAAATTATTTTAAATTGGCAAAATAACCAATTGATGTAATGAAGATAAATCAAAATCCTTTGATCCCAGGTTCAAATCCTGGTGAGCTATTAGAACTGGCAGGAAGTTTTGTCTGTTAGAGTTCCTTAAGATACAAATTAAGGTAAAAGAGTAATTTGGCATGCTTAATGGCGACGATTTGCTATAACTATGACTAATTAATACTTTTTCAGGCTAATCAATCAACTCTTTGAGGGGTATATCGATGACAATTTTTGCCTTTAATACATCCATTTTTAGGTTATCCCGATTTGTAATTAGTTTATTAGTGATATTAGGTTTTCATTTCCCGCTTTTGGCACAGACTAACTTTCCCTCTAAACCAATTCGTCTAGTAGTTCCATTTCCACCGGGGGGCTCCGCAGATATTCTTGCGCGGGTGATGGCTCAAAAATTGAGCGACACTCTTGAGCAGCCAGCATTAGTAGATAACAAAGCTGGGGCTTCGGGTGCTATTGCTGCAGATTTTGTGGCTAAATCCAGTCCAGATGGCTACACCTTGATTTTTGCAACGGCTAGTACCCAAGTGATTAATCCTGCGTTTAGCAAAGTTCCTTTTGATCCAGTACAAGATTTCACGCCAGTTGGAATGATTGGGACTTCTCCGTTAGGGCTCGTCATAAATTCTGAAGTGCCGGCATCTGGAGTACAAGACTTGGTAGTTTGGTTGCGTGCAAATCCAGGAAAAGTAAATTTAGCTTCCTTTGGCAATATGACGGTGTCTCATCTAGCCGGAGAGCTTTTTATGCTGAATACGAATACTCGCATGTTACATATCCCTTATAAGGGTGCTCCGGCGGCGATGACTGATTTAGTTGCTGGCCGAGTATCTGTGTATTTTGATGCCCTGACTAACGCGATACAAACTTCCAAGGCAGGACGAGCCAAATTGATCGCTGTTACTAGTCTGCAGCGCAATGTTTCAGTTCCTAATATACCGACGGTTGCAGAGCAAGGCGTTTCAGGATTCGAAGTTATTACCTGGTATGGCATCCTTGGTCCCGCAAAAATGCCGCAAGACATCGTTACTAAACTTAACGCTGCTATTAATAAATCCTTGGCTGATAACGAGGTTCGTGAGAAGCTAGTCTTTATGGGTGTGGATTCTGTACCAGCGGGTCCAGATGCATTCGGAAGCGTTGTTCGCCGTGATCTTGCAAAATGGACTAAGCTTTCTCAAGAGGCAAAGATTAAAGCTGAGTGACTTTTTGTATGCAGCATGAAAAAATCACATACTGATGAACAGGCAATGTAAGCTCCTAAAATTCTAGGATTATTTTTTTGAATGTTACTTTAAGTAACGCTTATGCGTGAGAGGTCTCTTGCGACTAATGGACTAAATATTTCTTGACAATAAATCTATATCCAATCGGAGAAAGTCTCCACGATAAGTTAGTTCCCCTAAATAAATAACAGTGCCATCAGTCGCACAAAAAATTCTTCTAATTTCGGCAACGGGGGCACTTACTGAGATATTTAATGCATTTGCAGCCTCTACACCTGCAGTGGAAATAGTAAGGATTTGTCTTGCTGAACCAATTTTTACTTCTTTAAGGTCCATTAAAACGGGAATAACTAACTCATTTCGAAATCGTTTTGGAGCGAGCTTAAATATTCTTTCATCAATATAGGCCGATATGACAGAGGTAAGTTGTTTGTTGTACGAATGTACTCGGCGTAGGAGGTGGTATTTCGGTGCAGCTATACCATCAGTAAGCTCAATTTTTGGTGTAGAAGGACCCTCTGTAATTGGTATTAAACGAGGCGTAAGATCTCTGTAAAGATCAGCAAGAGCTTTAAGTGAGCTAGCAACTTGCATTTGTGGAGGAATTAGTGGCTTTGCATTGACAAAGGTACCGCGACCTTGTTCTGGTCGTAATAGACCTTCATCCTTCAAAAGCTGTACAGCCTGTCTTATCGTTATTAGTGCAACCCCAAATTCTTTAGAGAGAATCGGTAAGGAAGGGATTTGCATTCCTATTGGCCAGATTTCTTTGACAATACGCTCTCGCATTGCATCAGTTACCTGTGCATATAGCGGGCTAGTACTGTACTGAAAAAAATGCCGCATTTATTCCTTAGCTATAGCTATGTTATTGATTTATTTTTATTTAATTATATATTGACAGGTCTGATTAAATATAGAATGATATACAGAGTTTAAAAAATCATTCTAACTAGCAATTAAAGGGGACAAATGTGCGCTCATTAATCCGAAATGCTGCTTTAGTAATACTATCTTTATGGGTTTCTGGCTTTGTAAGCGCCCAGGAGTACCCAAATAAACCTATCCAATTGGTGGTTCCGTATCCACCGGGTGGTGTAGTTGATATTACTGGTCGCTTACTGGCCGACCAGCTCAGTCGTGAGCTTGGTAAGCAAGTCATCGTGATTAATAAACCTGGAGCTGGTGGGACTATCGGGGCAGACTTTGTTGCCAAATCCCCTGCTGATGGCTATACGATCTTAATAGGCGGTGCAGCTACTCATGCTTTTGCACCTGCTATGTACAAGCAATTACGTTATGATCCCATTAAAGATTTTGTACCCATTACGCAATTTACTGAGGGACCTTTAGCCCTTACAGTCAATGCAAGCGCTGGAATAGCTTCGGTTGATGAGTTTTTTAGAGTGCTTAGAAGCAAGGGCGATGGTGCAAACTATTCTTCTAATGGTATAGGAACCTTTCCACACCTTTCGGTTGAATTACTAAAGCAAAAAACGGGAACAAAGGCAATGCATATCCCATACCCTGGAGGTGGTCAGGCTGTGGTTGCACTTATTTCTAATGAAGTTCTATTCTCACAAAATCACCTGCCTGTTGTTTTGCCTCAAGCGCAAGCTAACCGAGTTCGAATTCTGGCGACCACTGGAGCGTCTCGCTCCTCTGTTCTTCCAGACGTACCCACCCTAAAAGAATCAGGTTATGACGTTGTTGCCTCTGCTTGGTTTGGATTATTTGCGCCCGCAGGAACTCCACAGCCAATTATTCAGAAACTATATGAGGCAACTGCGGCAGCTGCAAAATCTCCAGCATTGCGTGAAAAATTAGCCCTTCAAGGTGATGATATTGCGGTAGCTGGACCTGCTAAATTTAGTGCATTTCAAAAGGCAGAATTAGAGAAATGGAAGAACGTGATTGCTGTAGCGGAGATTAAACCAGAATGACAAAGAATATGACGCGTCCAAATATCATCTTAATTATGACTGATCAGCAAAGGGCTGACACGATTGGAGCATTAGGTGCTCCATGGATGAAAACACCAAACTTAGATCGTCTGGCTAAAGAAGGTGCTGCTTATAGTGAGTGCTTCGTGACATCTCCGGTTTGTGTAGGAGCTAGGGCTAGTTTATTTACTGGTAAATATCCTCATGGTTGTCAGGTCTTCAGTAACTTTCAACCATGGCAGCCTACATGGGTAAGCACTCTTGCAGATCATGGATATCATTGTGTCAATATTGGAAAGATGCACATTAATCCATACGATGCACCAGGAGGCTTTCATCAGCGCCTCATTATGGAAAATAAGGATAGGCCACTATTTCTTGAGGAACGCGATCGAGCTATTTACGATGAATGGGACAAGGCTCTTCATAATCGTAAATTAACTAAGCCATCTCGTTACAATCGCTTTGCTGCTGACCCAGAAGGCTACAAAAAAGCACTCGGTGCCTTTACATGGGATCTTGATCCCGATATGCATCCAGATAATTTTATAGGCGATACCGCTTGTTGGTGGATAGATGATCGCAAAAATCAGGATCCATTATTTTTACAAATTGGTTTTCCTGGCCCCCATCCACCTTATGACCCGTTGCCTGAGGCGCTTGCTGAATATGCTGATGTTGATATTCCTACGCCTGAGGTTAGTGATGAAGAAATACAGGCGCAACCGGGCGCCCAGCAAAAGTTACGCGACAATATGATTGACTTTAATTTCGATTCAATTGCTTGGCGACGTGATGCTACAAAAGAAGATTTTCTTCGTTTAAGGCGTCACTATGCTGCTAACGTTACTATGATCGACCTACAAGTGGGGCGTATCTTAAAGTCATTAGATGCACGAGGGTATTTAGATAACGCACTTGTAATCTTCACTTCGGATCATGCAGATGCCTTGGGAGATCATGGACATATTCAAAAATGGACGATGTATGACTCTGTTGTGCGAGTTCCATTGATCTTTTGGTCTAAAAACTTAGATATACAAAAGGGCATTCGTAAAGAACTTGTGCAGATGTTTGATATTGCCCCAACGATATTAGAAACTGCAGGCCTACCAATTCCTGTAGACTTCGAGGCAAAGTCTCTATGGGGCTCTATCTCTAAATTACCAAATTATCAGCCTCGTGATGCAGTATATGCCGAGCTAGCTCGGGATCATATTCAAAATGGAAGTGAATTTATTTTGATGCGCCGAGATTCAAAATGGAAGATAGTGCTTTATCTAGATGATGCTTACGGTGAGCTCTACGACCTTGGTGCTGATTCTGGAGAGAAAAATAATCTATGGAATAACGAGGCACTTCGCTCAATACGGGATGAATTAAAAATTGACTGTCTGAGTTGGTTAGCTCGCGGTTCATTGACTGCAAATCGCAAGAGTAGTCGTGCACCACAAAAAGCAATGAATATTTAAATGCATGCTTCTGAAGTCTTTGGAAAAAAAGTGCAGACTATGTTCATTAACTACAGAGCTTTTTGTTGAAGTCTTAAGGCCGCTATAAAACTGAAAACTCTCAATGACAATAGTAGATTTTTTCATCTTCGATCATTTATATTATTAATAAGGGTTTACCCCTTTTGCAGTTTGTTTGGTGTAGTGTATAAATTTAGATCAACTAAACATAACTATAAAAGTATTGGAGGCGGGTGTGAGTTCATCAATTTTAGAGGTTAAGCCATTAACAGGAGCTCTTGGCGCAGAAATTTTTGGACCTGATTTATCAAAAAAGCTTTCTCCAGAATTGATTCAGGAAATCCGCAATCAGCTTCTTCAACATGGCGTAATCTTTTTTCGCGATCAAGATTTAACTCCAGAGCAGCACTTAAATTTCTCTAAATTATTTGGACCTTTAGTAATTAATCCTGTTTATGGAAGTGTTGATGGTTTTCCTGAGATCATGCCGGTGATTAAGGATGTAAACGATACCTACAATATTGGCGATACATGGCATAGTGATATGACTTACATGCCAGAACCCCCATTGGGCTCAATTTTGTATGCGAAAGAGGTTCCACAAGTTGGCGGGGATACTCTTTGGACCAACATGTATATGGCTTATGATTATTTGCCTGAGCCATTAAAAAATACTTTAGAGGGTTTAAATGCCATTCATTCAGATGCCTTTTTGACGGCACGCACTGAAGAGCGGAATTCTGGGCGATCCACGAAGCTATTGGTAGATCCTAATCGTGCCGAACTACGCGCTCTGCACCCAGTTGTGAGAACGCATGATGAGACTAAGAAAAAAGCTTTATTTGTAAATTACCCATTCACTTATTCTTTTGAGGGTATGAGCAGAGACGAAAGTCTTCCATTACTTAATCAGATATATGCCCATACATCTAAGCCTGAATTTTCTTGTAGATTTAGGTGGCAAAAAGGCTCAATAGCATTTTGGGATAATCGCTGCACCATGCATTATGCGTGTAATGATTATCAGGGGCATCGTCGCGTCATGAATAGAATCACTATTGCTGGTCCAAAGACTCAATAATGAGTGAAAATTCTTACGCGCTGATTACAGGAGCAACCAAAGGCATTGGTAGAGCTATTTCTGATTTGCTAATTGAGCAGGGCCAATCAGTCATAGGAATTTCTCGTAATCCAGACCCCACCTTCAAGGGTAAATTATTTTTAGCAGATCTTTCGAATAGCTCTTCTAGAACGCAAGTATTCAAAGAGATTGCCGCTTCTTTTCCGGTTGATCGATTAGTGAATAATATTGGGTTTAATCAGCTTCAGGGATTGGCTGACATTACTCCCCAAGATTATCAAAAGATCATTGATCTAAACATGACTGTCACTTTAGAGTTAACCCAGGCAATGTTGCCGTCGATGCTCGCTTTAGGGCAGGGCAGAATA
>JABMMT010000018.1 GCA_013205155.1 Betaproteobacteria bacterium
CCTACAGCAGAAATGCCCCGTAAAATGCCTTTGACTGAATCTAAATAACCGAAGTGGTCATATAAAACCGCAAGTAATAACACCAGCAAAATAGGGCCTATGCTCAGGCCCAGAACTGCCGCAATCGCACCTCTGGCTCCAGCAAAGCGTGAGCCAACACAGACTGCTAGATTCATAATATTAGGACCGGGAACAATTTGGCAGATACCCAAAATTGCACTAAATTCTTCCGAAGTGAGAATCTTGTCTTTTTCGACTAAAGTGCGCCTTGCCCATGGCAATACCCCACCAAAACCAGACATCGCGATTTTGCTAAAGCTAATAAACAGTTGTAGGGGGGTAAATTGGACCAAGATAGAAGCGCTTTGCTTACTGCGGCTTAAACGGGTGTGGCACTGGTCTACCTTCTAACCAAGCTTCTAAAGTTTGAGTGATTCCTTTAGAGAAGACTTCAAAAATAGGTTCAGCTATAAATCCTAAATGAGGTGTAACTAAAAGATTGGGGGTATTGCGAAGTGGGTCTGTTTCAGGGAGGGGTTCGATATCAAAAACGTCTACCGCAGCTTGTCTGGGTTTTCCTGTTGCCAATGCCTTTTGAAGGTCGGTCATATTAATAAGTGCTGCACGAGAGGTATTCACCAAAATCGCATCTGGCCGCATCAGAGCAAGTTGGTCAGCTGATAGTAGACCTTTTGTTCCCGGGCCTGCCACAAGGTGCATGGTCACCACTTTGGAAGTTTTCAGTAACTCTTCAAGGCTTACCGCTTTGGCATTTTCAATAGCAGCTCTTTCGGGTGTCATGCGCGGGCTCCAAGTCACCACTTCCATGCCAAACGCTGCCCCAACTCGAGCAACCCGACTACCAATGGATCCAAGACCCATAACGCCAAGACGCTCCCCTGATAGCATGGGTAATACCGATAATTGGTCTCGCCAGCCGCCAGATGAGATGAGTTTATTTTCTTCAACTAAGCGTTTAGAGGCTCCGAGTATTAAGGCCCAGGTAAGCTCAGCAGTAGTTTCTTTTGATGGCCCTCCAGGAGTTACTGCAATGGGAATATTTCGTGAAAGTAAGGCATTGGTATCTAGTGTGCCGTTACGTTCGCCTGTAAACATCAAAAACTTTAGCTTAGGCAGACGCGCAATCATTGCCTCATTCAATGGTGAGCGGTCCCGAACGATTGCAATCGCATCAGCATCTTTGACTGCCTCATATAAAGCTTCATCTCGCAGTGCTTGATCATGAAAAGTGAGCTTAGCAAGCTTGTCTAGTTTTTCCCAATTAGAAAAGCGTCGCAAGGCACGTTCATAATCTCCAAGAATGACGATTTGAGGCTGAGTCATCAATACGCTTTGAATATTAGCCTGGAGTACACAGGCTAATAATGTGTTTGAGGTCAGATGCTTGACCTAATTTCCATAGGGCTGCAATTAATTGACGCGTTTTTTCTTTGCCAATAACCGGCTCAGTAAGATTGGTAAACTTTTGCTCTAAGTTGGCATCACTCATGGGATTCTCAACAGAGCCAATCGCATTCTTCACAAAAATATGTACTTCCTTGCCGTCTTTCAGAAAAGCTATGACGTCTACTGATGCTTCGCTAATAGACGTGTCGGTAGTGGCATTGACCTTAGCGCGGAGGGCGACTACATCAGCGCGATTGACGATGTCATCAGCGTATTCACCTTCACCAGCTTGCCCAAAAATGAGACCAACTGCACAACCGTGATAAACGCTGAACTTGCCTTCAAGACCGTCTTTAGGTGTTTTCTTGCCCGTGAGCTCTAGCACCAAAGGATGCGCTCTCAATTCAATCCGCTCTACATCTTCTGCTTTAACACCTTGAGCGCGTAACTGAGCGCAAGCATCAATAGCAGGGTGAATCACAATGCCGCAAGCAAAAGGTTTATAGGTGTTTAAAGAAATTTCAAATGATTTTCCAAGGGCGCGATCAATTTCTGACCAATCGCATTTAGTGGAAACGGTTTGCATATAACCACGACCTGCTTCAAGCGCTTTAGGGCTTGCAGTAAAGCCATGTTTAGCCAAGAGAGCGGATAGCTGTCCTGCACGGGCTGCACCGCCTGGATGAAATGGTTTGGTCATCGTGCCGAACTGTTCACGTATGCCCACTGGTTGAGATGCAGCAATACCTAAAGCCATCGTTGTTTGATGTTCATTAAATCCCATGAGGCGTGAACACGCTGCTGCCGAACCTAGCATTCCGGTAGAGCCAGTAATATGCCATCCACGATGGTAGTGATCGGGGTACATTGCATTGCCCACGCGACAGGCAACATCAATACCCAAAATCAAGGAGTCAATGATCTGTCGACCATTAACATTCATATGCTCACCTAGGGCCAGAATGGCTGAAGCCACTGGACCTGCTGGG
Organism: Betaproteobacteria bacterium; assembly: GCA_013205155.1. Taxonomy (GTDB): domain Bacteria; phylum Pseudomonadota; class Gammaproteobacteria; order Burkholderiales; family Burkholderiaceae; genus Polynucleobacter. Next base: position 2,397 of record JABMMT010000018.1, read on the forward strand.
TGAATAACGGTCTTCAGATGAGTATCGTCAAAGTCAAAGGTATGAGAGCTAATGCCGTTGATTAATGCGGCACCACCCATATCAACTTTATCTTTACGACCTAAGATGCTTGCTTGAGGGGCTGGCTGAAATTCACGAATAGCGGCTAAGGAAGAGTCCACACTTTCATGGTTTGCAGCGCCGATTGCACAACCAAGCCAATTTAAAAAAGTGCGATGTGCTTCATGGTCTACTTCTGGAGCCCAACCTTGACTTGGGTGGGAGGTGACAAATTGCGCCAATATTTTTGTGACTGGTGGCGCATTTAAATCCGCTGCTGCAGCAATAGCGTGAGACATAATTTTCCTATTTCTTAAAATTCATTATTCAATTTCAATATTACGATCTTTTGCAACCTTAACCCAGCGGGCGATATCTTCTTTAATATAGTTTTCAAATTGTTGTGGAGACATTGGCATCAGCGTCATCGCTTCACTTGCCATTTGCTCAGCAAATTCTGGTGTGGCCAATACTTTATTTAATTCGAGATTGAGTTTTTTAACGACATGGTCAGGCAGGTTTGCTGGACCTGAGATTCCATACCACTGTTGACCATCAAAGCCGTTGTAACCTAGTTCCTTAAAGGTTGGGATGCTGGGATCCGCTATGCTTCTTTTTTGACCAGTCACCGCCAAAGCCCTGACGCGATTAGATTTTAAATACGGCATAGCGGCATACAGAGTTGGAAGCATGACTTGTGTTTGTCCGGCCAGTAGGTCAGTAAAGGCAGGGCCTATACCTCGGTAAGGAATATGTACCATGAAGATGTTGGAAGCAAGCTTGAATTGTTCTACCCCAAGATGGGTAAGTGTTCCAGGTCCCGCTGAGCCATAACTGAGCTTCGCGGGATTCTTTTTGGTGTACTCAACAAACTCTTTTAAATTTTTTACTGGTAAGTCGGGGTTGATAATGAGGGTATTGGGGGTAGCGCCAATCATACCGATTGGTGTGAAATCCTTGATAGCGTCATAGGGTAATTTGCGAACAGCTGGGTTGGTACCATGGGTTGCAACATAGGAGATCATGAGGGTATAACCATCCGGACTTGCTTTTGCAACTGTTTGTGTAGCAATTGTTCCGCCACCACCACCGATGTTCTCCACCACAATAGTTTGCCCAAGATTTTTAGATAAGCGTTCGGCCACCTTGCGCGCAAGGTTATCAAGACCACCCCCTGCTGCGACAGGCGCAATGAGTTTGATTGGTTTAACGGGATAGGGGGGACTGGCCGGAGGTGTTTGGGCTTGCGTACTAGAGCAAGCGATAAAGGCAAAGCAAGCAAGTGTTAGAGAGGATAAAAAAATCGGCCATTGCCGATTGAGTGAATTAAACATGTCTCAGATCCCATTTATTTTTTATTAATTAAGCTAATCAGGTAAATATTTTACTATTGATGACAAATATTTTCTCGATAAAACATAATGATTTTCTGGGGTAAATCTGCCCAAAAATTGACTCTGAGCCCAGCCTAGCTTACTTTAATATTTTTGCGTTTAGACTCTTCAAAGCAAATGGAGTCTAGATTGGGCTCTAAAGCCTCTCTTTGATCAAAGACAAAACAAGATCCTTGATAGTGGGCAGTGCCAACTTCCTCAAAATACTTCAAAATGCCGCCCTCGAGTTGGTATGTGTGTTTCATGCCAATTTCGCGCATGTACAAGCCCGATTTTTCGCAGCGTATACCGCCAGTACAAAAACTCACAATCGTTTTATCTGCCAGCTTTTCTTTGTGAGCTCTAATCACTTCTGGAAACTCAGTAAACTTTTGGATATTAAAGTGCAGGGCATTTTCAAAAGTTCCATATTCCACCTCAAATGCATTACGGGTGTCGAGCATAACGACGGGGCGTCCTAAATCATCTGTGCCGCGATCTAACCACTCTTGTAATTTTCTGGGTGTAATAAAGTTGGCACGGTCCTCTTCTGGGCGAATACTAGGGTGATTCATGCGAATGATCTCGGCTTTTAGCTTAATCAGCATCTTTTTAAAAGGCTGCTGTTCAGACCAGCTTTCTTTGGCAGCAAGAGACTGAAAGCGAAGGTCTGAACGTAAGTAATCTAAAAACCCACGCATCTCTTTTTCTCTACCTGCAAGAAACAGATTAATTCCCTCGCCTGTTAATAGGATCGTACCTTTCAGTTCTCGGGCATTGCACTCCTCAAGCATTCTGCTGCGCAAAGTCGGTAAGTTATCAAGACTTACAAATAAGTAGGCGGCAATGTTCAGTATCGGCTTCATATTGTCTCTATTATCAAGCAAGCTGGCAAAGGGGTGGTAATCTTGGGGCTTCCGTTTGGAGGAGATTATCTATGTCGTATTTGCAAAAAATAGTTCAAAAAGCTGTTTTTCTGGGCTTATTAATATTCAGTATTAGCGGGGTTGTAAGCGCCCAATCCTCTGGGTTAGGCTCATGGCCGACCCAAAAACCGATTCGTTTGATTGCAGTGTTTCCACCAGGCGGCTCTGTGGATCAAGTTGCCCGCATTTTGGCACCTGCACTGCAGGCTGAGCTAAAGCAAAACGTGATTGTTGAAAATATTGGTGGTGCATCTGGTGTGATTGGTACCGCCGCGATGACCAGAGCAGATCCTGATGGTTATACCTTTGCTGTGGTCTTTGACACGCATGGCGTGAATCCTGTTCTGAAGGATAAGCTTCCCTATGACACCCTGAAAGATATTGCTCCAGTGACTTTAATCGGCACTTCGCCAATGGTCTTAGTTGCCAGTAAAGTATCTGGCATCACGAGTTTTAAGCAGTTAGCTGAGATGTCAAAAGCGGGTAAGCAATTTAGCTACGGCTCCATTGGTATTGGAAGTTTGGGCCACTTAGCAATAGCACGTTTAGCCAAGCAAACGGGTTTTGACTGGAACCATATTCCTTATCGTGGTGGCGGCCCATTGATGCAGGACGCCTTAGGTGGTCAAGTACAGCTCGCAATCGGTTCAGAGTTTTTAGTCAAGCCACACGTTGACAGTGGTGGTGTTATTCCATTAGTGATTACCACTGACAAACGATCTTCTGCTTTACCGAATGTCCCAACGATTGCTGAGAGCGGCTACCCAGGATTTAATGCTCCTGCATGGTGGGCAATTCTCGCGCCAGGTAAGACGCCCCCAGCGATTGTGAATGCGATGAACCAAGCAGTAACAAAGGCATTAAAGACACCCGCTGTTGCTGACAAATTGAAAGCACAAGGGATTGTGATTGTGGCTGGTAATCCTGAGGTATTGAACAACTTTATTGGCAAGCAAATTGCAGTTTGGGGTAGGTTCGTGATTGAAAATAATATTAAAGAAGCTGCTCAATAGAAGGTATTTATGTCAGAACGTTTAATTCCTTATCAGCCAATGGATTTGGCGGAGCCAGCTGAGCTTGTTGCAGCGATTCGTAAAAGACGTGGTGGTGAATTTATTAATCTCGATCGAATGCTGTTGCATAGTGTGCCGATTGCGGAAGGCTGGAATCATTTTATTGGCGAAATACGCAATAATTTATCCCTAGATCCCAAGCTGCGTGAGTTAGCTATGTGTGGAGTGGCAGTACTCAATGGTGCGGAATATGAATTCTTTCACCATGCGCCCCCTTTTATTAAGGCAGGTGGGACTGAGGATCAGGTTCAAGCCATTCGTTTGATCGGTCAAGCAAATTTTCCGAA
>JABMMT010000019.1 GCA_013205155.1 Betaproteobacteria bacterium
GTCCGAACCTCACCGGGACGCCAATTATATAAATCAACCATAGCCTCAGAGACATAAACTACTGGCAAGGCAGGCTGATTTAGTGAAGAGTTGATGGGATAGACTGAACCAATTAAGGGAAGAGCTTGTGCTGGACGAGCTTGTTGGATTGGTCGAGCAATTAAAGTGACTTCGGGTCGATCAGACTGAAACAGAATCTTACGTTGCACGCTGAGTTCATAGCGTTCAATGCCTGGCACTTGCTCAATACTTTTGAATAAATTAGGGTTCTTCAGAAACTCATCGCCTTGCTTTAACTGTTTAAAGTTTGCATATAAATCTGCGGGTAATACTTGGTCAAGCCACTGGGTCATTGAGTCTCGAAAACTGGCAACCATCACCACCATAGCTACAGTTAGTGCCAGAGCAGCAACAACGCCGGCAATTAATCCTGCAGCGCTTGCCGGTGCTTGAGCTAAGCGCCAGATTGCAAAAATCAGAGGCGATGGCTGCTTTTGCCAATGTGACAAACTCTTGGCGAGTCCTAAAAAGCAGTGCTGAACTAACCATGGAATAAGCGCTAAGCCGGCAAATAATAAACAGGCAATCGAAGCGTATGCAGCCAGGGGAAGATCGTCAATCGCCGGTATAAATGCTAAGACTAAGCTGGCAAGGCTAAAAATAAGAGCAATACGATGATGCATTACAGGTCGTAATACGCGTTCGGTGGAGCCAGCTCTCAATAGTTCAGCGGGGTGTTTTGATGTGGCAGCTTTTGCTGGAAAGTAAGCTGCTAATAAACCAACTGCAATGGCGAGGATCCAAAATCCCAGAAGTGCTATGGAATCAATTTCTAGGGGCGGCACTGCGCCAGAGAAATAACCTCCTCCTAAATCACCGCCTAGCATATTGAGTAAAACAAAGGCTAGAGTAAGGCCTAGGCCAATACCAAGAAGACCTCCCAAAGTAGCAACGACACCAGCCTGTGCAAGTACTAATGAAAATATCCAGCGAGGACTTGCACCTAAAATACTGAGCAGTGCTAGTTGGGATTGTTGGCGCAGAACCGAAAAGCTGATAGTCGTAAAGACTAAAAAAGCGCCTGCAAAAAGGGCAACGAGCGCTAAAACATTTAAGTTAACGCGATAGGCGCGTGACAAATTCGAGGCGCGGCGATCACGCTCTTGCGCACTAATTAAACGCACGTCAAGATTGAGATTCTGAACGGCTTTAGCTACCTCTTCGATTCCTTTGTCATTTGAAAGTTGGACATCTAGCCTACTAATTCGACCAAGACCTCCTAAGCGCCACTGTAATACACCTAAGTCCATCACAGCAATCACTTGACCAATTGCGCCCGGTACAGTTCCAGCAATCGCAAAAAGAACTGTCTTCCCTTCGTAATCCAGTGCTAAGGAATCGCCTACTGATAATTGCAGCTTTTGTAAGGCAGCAGCTGACAAAAAGATTGCATCGTCTGAAAATAATCCCTGATCTTGACCTTCGGAAACAAATGGCATCAGAGAAGGCGATGCTCGAGCTGCCTGAAAAATATCAATTCCAAGAACACGAATTTGTGCAGTATTACGTTCTAAAACTGGGCTGACTGCGCGGATCCCAAGCTCATTTTGACGTGTAGCAATTTGCTCATATAGTTGATCTGAAAATTCACCGGTGGGCATTACGATTTGGGCGGATGCCTGGCCATTGACCAGATCTAGGGCACGACTAAACTCGCTGAGCGCCGATCGATTTACCGTATGAATTGCGACGGCAAGTGTAATACCCAAAGCCACTGCAAGACCCGCTATCAGCCAACGACCCGGTTGCGCTTTAAAAGCGGATGAAAGTAGCCAATAAAACAGCATTAGTTTGTTAAAACTAATCGACGATCTAAGCGCTCAGCTGCTTTTTCTGAATGGGTCACCATCACTAAGGCGGCATTGTGTTCACGACAAGAACGACACAGAAGTTCCAGGGCAAGATCGGCAGTCATTGGATCGAGGTTACCGGTTGGTTCGTCTGCAAGCACTATTTTGGGACGATGAACCAAAGCACGCGCCAGGGCAATACGTTGTTGCTCGCCTCCGGATAAGACTGCCGGAAATTGTTTATAGGTAGCTGCTAAACCTAGTTCGTTCAGCAGGGCCTGTGCGCGAGCTTCTGCCTGATCAAGGGGAAGCCCCCCAATTAAACAAGGAACCATTACATTTTGTAGGGCATTGAGGTGGGGCATCAAATGAAATGCCTGAAAAACGAATCCGAAGGCTACTCGGCGCAGATGAAGTTGCTCGTTTGCCCCCATTGTTTTGAGGTCTTTACCCTCATATAGCAATCGACCCTCATCAGGTTGATCAAGGCCTGCCAAGAGATTGAGCAAGGTCGATTTACCTACTCCAGACGCACCCTGAAGAGCAAGTTGCTCGCCAGCAGCAAGGGAGATATTTAGCCCCCGAAATAGCCAGCGATCAGCAGTCACTCGACGGCCAAGCCCTTCAGCTTGAAGAAAGGTCATCGTGAGCCCAAATTTGGAGAAAAATTAGCATGTTTCTATTGTGACATTCCTAAGACATTGATGGGATCTACAGAGAATCTTACAGGGCATACTCATTTCTTAAATCCTCTGTACAATTTTCACTTATTGTTATTAAGTTATTAAAACGTGACAGATTATTTTAAATTAGTCCTTTGCTTTTGGCTCTTCGTTACTTCACTAGGTCTTAGTGCGCAAACCGTCCTGCGCGTAACAACCATTCCAGAGGAGGCTGCAACTGAGCAGATACGTAAATTTGGTCCGTTGACCAAGTATCTAGAACGTACGGTAGGCACTAAGGTCGATTTTGTACCAGTCAATGACTATCCTGCCGCAGTAGAAGCGCTTGTGAATAAGCAGGTTGAACTTGTATGGTTTGGTGGCTTCACCTACGTACAAGCTCAAATTCGTTCTGGTAGAAAGATCATTCCAATTGCCCAGCGCGAAGAAGATACTAAGTTTCGGTCAGTCTTTATTACCCAAACAAATTCTGGTATCAAGAGTCTTGCTGATTTAAAAGGAAAGCAAGTCAGCTTTGGTTCGCCATCAAGCACCTCGGGTCATGCA
>JABMMT010000205.1 GCA_013205155.1 Betaproteobacteria bacterium
CAATAAAGGTGTAAACAAAGGAGCGAAGATAAGCGCCTTGCTTTACTCCAAGATGGGTAACGTTATTGCCAAATAAGTGTCCGACAGGAATCACCTTAAGATTCCGATCTTTGTCAGCGTCGTATGCAAGTCCAGCAACAATGCCTACACCCATTCCGACTTCTACATAGGTTTTAATCACATCAGCATCGATCGCTTCAAGAATAATGTCTGGACTTAAGCTGCGTTGCGCAAAAGCTGTATCAATCTTACTTCGACCAGCAAATGCTTTGTCGTATGTGATGACTGGATACTTAGCAATCTCTTCTAAGGTGATAGTGGCTTGATTGAGGAGGGGGTGACTTAAGGGCACCATCAGGACGTGCTGCCATTGGTATCCTGGCAAAGCGAGTACACCTGGAGTATTGGCAATACCTTCAGTGGCAATCGCAATATCAGCGTGATCATGCATGAGAAGCTCAGCAATTTGGCCTGGGCTACCTTGTTGAATACTCACGCGTACTTTTGGGAAGCGCTTGGTAAATTCTATGAGGACTTTAGGCAGTGCGTAGCGGGCCTGGGTATGGGTTGTTGCGATGACAAAATTACCTTGATCTTGGCTAGCAAAGTCTTTACCTACTCGCTTGAGGGTTTCTACTTCATCCAGAATCCGTTCAATTGAAATCAAAATGCGTTTACCTGGTTCCGTGAGAGAGCGAATGCGCTTGCCGTGACGACGGAATATTTCTACGCCTAACTCGTCCTCTAGTTCAATAATGGCTTTAGAGACCCCTGGTTGGGAAGTAAAAAGGGCTTTTGCAGCCGTGGTGAGGTTGAAGTTTTGTCGAACCGCTTCTCTCACAAAGCGGAATTGGTGGAGATTCATCTAGATTCCTGTCTATATATCTACAAAGATATAGGAATCTAATTCTAAATGAATTTTAGGTATTAAGCCTTGGAAACTCTTCGAAGTCCTGCTAGAGCCAAGAATAAAAACAACAATGGTGGCATCAGGGCAGTAATGAGTGCGGGCCATGAACCTAAGAGTCCAACATTGGAGAAGAGTGAGTTGAAGAGTTGAAAACCCATCCCGAGCATGATGCCGCCAAAAACTTTAATACCAATACTGCCAGCACGCACCTTAAGATAAGCAAACGGCAATGCCAAAGCTAGCATCACATAAATAATGAACGGGTAAATCACTTTTTTCCAAAAAGCGATCGAGTGACGTTGAATATCTTGTTTGTTATCTTGTAAGTGGGTAATGAAGCGACCTAAACTAAGAATCGACATTTTTTCTGGGGTGACAAGTAATACATTGAGAATCTGAGGGGTTATATCAGATTCCAAGGTGACTTTAGTGTGCTTTTGCGTTTGAGCTGTGAAAGCAGGATCTAATGGATCAGAGTACTTAGTTTCTTTAAAGTGAGTTTCAGTAACGTCATTCAGAACCCAGGTGCCGGATTCATCAAAGTGCCCCGAAGCGGCGTTCCTAATGGAGAGTAGGTGAAAGACATCATCAAACTCATACATTCGGATATTACGAATTTCATTATCTTTATCAATTTTCCCAACGTTCACATAACGCACTCCGGGTCGTATAGGACCACTGCCATTTTGATCACGCAGTCGATCTTTTACCCAGACACCAGATTTAAATTGCGATGAGAAAGAAGAGCCTAAAGCCTTCATGCGGATTTGATCAGATTTTGCTTCAGAGTAAGGGCCCACATATTCGCTCATGACCAAAGTTAGCAAAATGAGTGGTACAGCTATTTTGGCAAGGGTAATCAATCCCCGTTTCACATCTAATCCAGCGATCCGTAAAATCGTAAATTCGGATTGACTTGCTAGCATTGAAAATACATAAATACTGCCGATTAAGGTAGCAATGGGAATAATTTCTGAGATGCGACTGGGTGCCTTCAGAAGGACATGAAGTAACACTAAAGGAAGGGTATATTGCCCTTGGACTGAGCCAAGCTCACTTAAGATGTCAAAGAATAAAAATAGGGCTACTAAAGCAAACAAAATAAAGCCAAAAGTAAGGTAAATTTGCTTGGCTAAATACCGTTCGAAGATATAAGGAAAAAAAAGTTTCATGTTGAGGCTTTATTTTTTCCAAGCGCAGCAGGTAACTGTCGACGCCACCATTTAATAGAGGGATTGATACGATTACGAATCAATACAGCTGCAATAATGAGCGCTAGTAAGTGGATTGGCCAAATACCCACAAATACATTCACCTTGCCTTGCGCAACAAAGTTCTGAGTCAAGTTCAGCAGGTTGCTATAGATCAGGTAAACCAATACCGCATAAAACATGGCTGTGTAGCTACCTAATCTTGGGTTGACATAGGCCAGTGGAATGGCAATTAAAACTAAACCCAGAGCCATCAAAGGTAGACCAATGCGCCACAAAAGCTCCGCACGATTTGGGTTTTCAGCTTTGGGGTTTGGATCATTCAAAAGCTCGGTGATCGTCTTTTCTCGATCTCGCGGCGCAGGCGCCAGAGCATTCTTGCTACGGATCTTGGTGGTATATTCTTTAAATTCTAGAATCCTAAAGTTAGGCTCGTTGGGATTGCCTTCATAGCGGCGACCATTATTTAGAACGATCGATTTTTCGCCATCTTCACCATTTTGAATATAGCCTGAAGAAGCTACAGCAATGCTGAGGCGCCCATTTTTATTATCTGCCACAAATATATTTTTTACTGCACTTTTATCGATATCTAACTCTTCAATAAAAAAGACCCGTTCAGCTTTAGCCGATTCTTTAAATTGACCGGCAGTTACCATGGAGATGTCGTCACGCTGCTGAAAGCGCTGACTAATGAGCGTAGATTCTCGATTAGCCCAAGGCCAAACAAAGAGCGCTAATAAAGCAATGATGATGATGATGGGAATAGCAAACTGAAGAATCGGACGCATTAGGTTGGTGATGCTCAGACCGCTGGCAAACCATACAATCATTTCTGAATCCTTGTACCACCGCACCAAAACAATTAAAGTGGCCACAAATAGTGAGACGGTTAATATGACGGCCAAATACCCTAAAGTCGCAAGGGCGATTAAAACGAGCGCATCTTCTGGGTTGACTGCGCCATTGGCCGCATACCCCAAGATACGAATCACTAGGGAGGTAATCATGATTGTGACCAGCACCAAGAAGACTCCACCGGTGGTGAAGCTGAGTTCGCGGCGAAGGGCTTTTTTAAAAATCATGAGGTGCGATGAGCTTGGTCTTTGGTAGGATTCGGTACTGGTAAATGGCTTATATTAGTGCTGGTACGGAAGTTGCTCTTCATGTCGGAGGATAATGGATAAACATCTTTTTACCCCCTTGAATTTACTTATTAATAGCGTAATAAATTATGACCATTCAATTTAGTACCAAGATTTTCCCTCAAGCTGACCTGGGGAGCCAAAAATCTCTTAAATCTAGCCTGAAAAGCCTATTAGCCCAAAGCACCGATTGCCTGATCTTGGCTTATTCAAAGGTAGATCTAGATGGTTTTGGGGGAAGTAAGGCTGCCAAAGCCAAGTCTGGTTTTTTGGCAGAGCTTGATCAATTATTGGGTGGTTCAGTGAACCATGCCAATGTGGTGGGCGATCTAGATTCCAAGCAAGCCTCTATATGTGTTCTCAGGACTGAAAAAACCTGGGCTACGAATGGGGTTAAAGCGAAACGCGTTTTGTTAGTGGGTTTAGGAGATTTACAGCTTGCTAGTGAGCGTACCTTGATCTTGTATTCCAAGATTGCCCGTGCTGCACTGAAGGTGCTTAGTGGCAATGCTATTAAGAATGCTATTTGGTTTGTCCCTAGCTTTTCACTAACGCATCAGGGTAGTTTCATTACTGATGAAGTGCGTTTGACGATTCAGTATGCGGGCGATCAAGCCTATCGATTTGGTGTTCGTCAGCCCGCTATGAAATTTAAAGTCAAAGATAGTCCGGACACATTTAAGCATTTAGTGTTTGCTGGTAACGATGCTTGTAGTAAAGAATTAAAAGAAGCCGTTGCTCAAGGTATTGCCATGGTTGAAGGTATGAATCTGGCAAAAGACTTGGGAAATCTACCGCCCAATATTTGTACGCCAACCTATTTAGGAAAAGCTGCGCAAGGACTTTCTAAGAAAGTGAGTCTTAAGGTTGAAGTGTTAGGTCTTAAGCAAATTGAAGCATTGGGTATGGGTTCTTTTTTATCGGTTACTAAAGGCTCGGATACCCCGCCGCAATTTATTGTGATGCGCCATCAAGGCGGTAAAGCTGGTGAAGCCCCAATCGTATTGGTTGGTAAAGGCATCACATTTGATACCGGTGGAATTTCTCTCAAGCCTGGTGAGGCTATGGATGAGATGAAATATGACATGTGTGGCGCCGCTTCAGTCATGGGCACGATGTATGCTGCGGCCTTGATGAAGTTAAAGAAGAATGTGATTGGCGTGGTCCCGACTTGCGAGAACATGCCTTCAGGTAGCGCAACCCGTCCAGGCGATATTGTAAAAAGCATGTCTGGTCAGACCATAGAGGTTCTTAATACTGATGCTGAAGGTCGCTTGATTTTGTGTGATGCTTTAACTTATGTGGAGCGCTTTAAACCCAAGGTAGTGATTGATGTTGCTACCTTGACTGGTGCTTGCATTATTGCCTTAGGCCACGTACACAGCGGATTGTTTTCTGACGATGAGGGCTTAGTCAATGCTTTAACCAAGGCAGGTAAAGCGTCTTTAGATACCGTATGGCGTTTACCTTTAGATGCCGCCTACCACGAGCAACTCAAGTCGAATTTTGCGGATGTCGCTAACATTGGTGGCCGTCCTGCTGGAAGTGTGACTGCTGCTTGTTTTTTATCTCGCTTTACAGAGAAATATCATTGGGCACATTTGGATATTGCCGGCACAGCTTGGAAAAGTGGCGCAGCAAAAGGATCTACAGGGCGTCCAGTTCCTTTACTCCTCAATTACTTGATTGAACAAAGCTAAGTCTGGGATAAGGTGCTTAGTTAAATCATCATGGCGCGTATCGATTTTCATAGCAACGTTGCTGACAAACTCCAATATGCATGTCGTCTCACTCGGCGTATTTGGAGCGATACGCCCAGCGGTCAGCCAGTTCGGCAAATTGTGATGGTGGGAGAAAAGGTAGATCTTAAAAAATTGGATGAGTTGCTGTGGACTTTTAGTACTACGGATTTTTTACCCCATTGCTTTATTGATGATGAAGCCGCTACTGAAACGCCTATTGTATTGACTGATGATTTTGCTTCTCCAGCCTTAAATCACATTCCGCATGCAGATGTCATGATTCATTTAGGTATGCGCATGCCCCAAGATGTATCTGCCTTAGTGGCGCGTTTTCCTAGAATTATCGAGCTTGTTACAGTGAATGATGCAGAGCGACTAGCAGGGCGCGAGCGTTATAAAGCATATCGAGAATTGGGTCACGAATTACACAACTTTGATCAATCTAAGAGCGCTTAATGTTGATTCATCCTGAGATTGATCCAGCAGCAATCCGAATCGGATCTTTTGCTATTCATTGGTATGGGGTGATGTATCTCTTAGCCTTTGCACAATTTTTATTGTTAGGTAGATTGCGCATTCGGGCGCCGCGCTATCAAGCATTAGCTTGGACTTATAAAGATCTAGAAGATCTACTATTTGCAGGAGTATTGGGGGTAGTCTTAGGTGGTCGAATCGGCTATAGCCTCTTTTATATGCCAGGGTATTATCTGGCGCATCCTTTAGATATTCTGAAAATTTGGGAAGGCGGAATGTCTTTCCATGGCGGACTATTAGGCGTGCTGCTAGCGCTGTATTGGTTCGCACGTAAACGTAAAACTTCTTTCTTTGTGGTGAGTGATTTAGTGGCCCCCTTGGTTCCATTTGGCTTGGCTTTCGGGCGTCTTGGAAACTTCATTAATGGTGAGCTTTGGGG
>JABMMT010000206.1 GCA_013205155.1 Betaproteobacteria bacterium
CTCATCTTCTGGGAAATGTTTTGCCATCGCGTCCCATGAGCCCACATCATCCCAGTCAAAGCTGGCGTTCACCGATACCACATTTGGTGCTTTTTCCATAATGGCGTAATCGAGAGAAATATCTTCGATCGCTGCCATGGTGGTCTTATCTAAAGTAAATGAATCTGTAGCACTCTTTGGTTTACTGGCTGCCCAGCAAGTTTCAACTTGTTTGGCAAGACTTGGTGCAATGCCATTAGCCACTTTAAGCAAGGTGTTGGGTGTGAAGCAGAACATGCCCGAGTTCCAATGGAAATTTCCGGCGGCAACATATTGCTCTGCTAAAGCCATGGCAGGTTTTTCCACAAACTGTTCGACGATGCGACCTTCTGCATTACTAGGCGTGCGCGCTGGATTGCCTAATTTTAGATAGCCATAACCAGTTTCAGCATGGGTTGGCGGAATACCAAAAGTGACTAAGTTGCCTGCCATTGCAAAATCAACTGCCTTAGCGACGGCCATCTCAAATCCCACTTTGTCGTGAATCACATGGTCAGCAGGCAGAACTAGCATCGGGATATCTCCGCGGCCAGCATTTTTAGCAGCCAATGCGGCAAAGAGAACGGCTGGTGCAGTGTTGCGACGCAGGGGTTCAATAATGGTGAGCTTGGCCTCTTGCTCAGAACTTTTTAAATCTGCCTGAACCTGAAAGCCGAGACTTTCAGAAGTGACAACGCACAGCCAGGGGTTAGACGATTCAATGCGATTGGCTGTTTCACTAAGGAGTGATTGTTGGCTAGCAACTGGCATAAAAACCTTGGGACGGTTTTCACGGGATACGGGCCACAAACGGGATCCTGCTCCCCCACAAATGATCACCATCGAAAAGTTTAGTTTCATGGTCAAATTTTACCTAAAGAAAAAGGGCAGATAGGAGCGCAAGGGACCCCTTGCTGTATTGCTTGCCTGTTTATTACTTTAAAGTCGGCGCCACATGCTGCAAGAACCAGTTATAGGCGTCTTGGATACCAGGACGAAGGGCAATTTCAGCCTTCCAGCCTAGAGCATTGGCTTTGCTGACATCGAGTAGCTTTTGGGGGGTACCATCGGGTTTTGAGCTATCAAACTGCAATTGGCCTTCAAAACCCACCACTGCGACGACTTCTTCCACTAGCTCGCGGATAGTGATGTCATTACCGCAACCAATATTGACAAAAGAGCCGTCATAGCCCTGTTCCATGAGCTGAACGCAAGCTCTAGCCATATCGTCGACATGCAAGAACTCGCGGCGGGGTTTGCCTGATCCCCAGACCATCAAATGGGGATCTTTACGCAATTTAGCTTCGTGGGCTTTGCGAATCAGCGCTGGCAAGACGTGTGAGTTATTCAGATCATAGTTATCGCCAGGACCATATAAGTTGGTTGGCATGACGCTGACATACTTGGTGCCGTACTGACGGTTGTAGTTCTCGCACAACTTGATGCCCGCAATTTTGGCCAAGGCGTAAGGCTCATTAGTTTGCTCTAAGGGGCCAGTGAGTAAATATTCTTCTTTAATAGGCTGTGGGCAGTCTCTAGGATAAATGCAGCTTGAACCTAAAGACATTAAGTTGTTAATACCCGCTTGATAAGCCCCATGAGTGAGGTTGCACTCAATCATGAGGTTTTGATAAATAAAGTCAGCACGATAAATATTATTTGCCTGAATACCGCCTACTTTTGCTGCGGCGATGAAGATGTAGTCAGGCTTTTCCGTATTAAGAAAAGCATGGACTGCTGCTTGATTGAGTAGGTCTAACTCCGCGTGCGTACGGGTAATAACGTTTTCATACCCACGTGATTTTAGGAGGCGGGTAATACCACTACCCACCATCCCACGATGGCCTGCTACATAAATCTTGGCGTTTTTATTCATTGCGACTTAAAGTGGTGTAGCCGTGTTTTTTAACTAACTCATCACGCTCCGCACCTTTTAAGTCTTCGCGCACCATTTCTTTTACGAGATCTTGGAATGAAGTTGCAGGAACCCAGCCCAGCTTTTCTTTGGCTTTAGTGGCATCACCGAGTAAGGTTTCTACTTCGGTTGGGCGGAAGTAACGTGGGTCAATCGCCACAATACACTTACCGCTAGCGTCATAACCCTTCTCCTCAACGCCAACGCCTTTCCAGGCGATCTTCATACCGAGCTCTTGTGCAGCGTAATCAATAAATTGACGCACGCTAAATTGCACACCAGTAGCAATCACAAAATCTTCTGCTTGTTCTTGCTGGAGCATCAGCCACTGCATCTCAACGTAGTCACGCGCATGACCCCAGTCACGCTTGGCATCAAGGTTGCCAAGGTAGAGGCACTCTTGTAGGCCTAACTTGATACGCGCTAGTGCGCGGGTAATTTTGCGAGTCACAAAGGTTTCACCACGGATTGGGCTCTCGTGGTTAAAGAGGATGCCGTTGCATGCATACATGCCATACGCTTCACGATAGTTCACGGTGATCCAATATGCATAGAGTTTGGCTACAGCATAGGGGGAGCGTGGATAAAACGGTGTAGTTTCTTTTTGGGGAATTTCTTGCACCAAGCCATAGAGCTCAGAAGTCGACGCTTGATAAAAACGGGTTTTCTTCTCAAGCTTGAGGATGCGAATCGCTTCCAAAAGACGTAGTGCACCTAGTGCATCAGAATTGGCGGTGTACTCAGGCTCTTCAAAAGAAACAGCCACGTGAGATTGCGCTGCTAAGTTATAGAGCTCATCTGGCTGAGTTTGCTGAATGATGCGAATCAGGCATGAAGAGTCAGTCAAGTCACCATGGTGCAGGGTTAATTTATTACCCTCGATATGTGGGTCATGGTAAAGGTGATCAATACGGTCAGTATTAAAGAGTGAGCTACGGCGTTTAATCCCGTGTACTTCATAACCCTTTTTGAGTAAGAACTCGGCTAAATACGCACCATCTTGGCCAGTAATACCGGTAATCAGGGCAACTTTTGATTTTGACATGGGGTTTTCTTAATGATTGGATTAAACAGATCAATATGCAGTAAATACGCTATTGTAAATTGTTTTAAATGCTGCCTTTCGCTTGTCCCCCCGCAGAAAGACAAGCAAATACAATGGGATGACTCGAATAAGGGAACTAGGGAAGATATTGGTGGATATGCCAGTAAAAGCGGAACGTGGCAGAGGATTCTTGCGCAAGCTAGATCGCTGGATAGGTGTGCCTTTATTGTTTGTTTTAGGCTTATTTCGTAGTAAAAGACCCAAACCTGATCAGTTTCAGAATATTGGTATTTGTATTTTTGCCGCCATTGGTGATGCTTTGTTGGCCTCTTGCCTAATAGCGAATATCCGAAAGGCCTATCCTGGCTCAAAAATCACCATTTTCGCTACTCCAGCAAATGTTTCCACTTTTGACCTGATCAAGGCATATGACGATCTGGTGGTAGTTCCCATTACGCAGCCCTTGGCAGCGATGAAGCAGGTTCGCGCCCATTCGGTTGATTTGCTGATTGATACCTCTCAGTGGCCCAGAATTGGAGCGGTAGTGGCAGCATTGAGTGGTGCTCGCTGGACCATTGGCTTTGAGACTGAGGGTCAACATCGCCATTTTTCTTATGATGCCACAGTCAAACACAGCCCCAAAGTCCATGAATTAGAGAATTTTTGGGCTTTATTGGGGCCTTTGGGCATAGAGGCCCAAGCCATGCCCCCGCTCGATTTATCAACCCTGGCTGGTATAGATTGCCTAAATATTAAGCATCCTTACCTTGTCTTGCATCCATGGGCTAGTGGCAATCACTTTGAATTGCGCGAGTGGCCTATTTCATCCTGGACAGCCTTGGCTCTTAAGCTGAATCAATCCGGCTATGGGGTCGTGATTACTGGGGGTCCTGGGGATAGGGATCGAGGTAATGCCCTGTTCCAGGAAATTGATCGCAGGCTTGAAGGCAATCCATCCGACGCTCTTCTGAATTTAGCAGGGCAAGCCGACCTCCTAAAAACAGCGGCCTACCTTAATGGCGCAGCAGCTGTCGTCTCGGTGAATACGGGCACCATGCATCTTGCTGCTTTATTAAACAAGCCCTTAGTTGCCTTGCATGGTCCAACCAATCCTGAGCGTTGGGGCCCTGTCTATCCAGGCGCTAGCAATGGGCAAAACACTCTGGTGCTGGGGCCAGGGCTCAAAGATGGCGGCGCATACCTCAGCTTAGGCTTCGAGTACCCACAAAACCCAATCTACTTAATGGATCAAATTTCAGTTGAGGCGGTTGTAGACGCTTTGCGCAAATTTTCCATCAATATCGTTTAGTACTGCAAAATACGACGATGGCTGCATCCTTCATTATTAATTCTTATCTGATTCGTGTTTTTGATTTTGTCATCATCAATTTGGTGGGGCTGGGTACTTTTTTTGCAATTCAGTATTTCAAAGATCCCGATTTAGATTTACAACGCTATGCCTCCTTAATGGTGTTAGCAAGCTTGGCTTATTTGGTTTTAACTAATCGCGCTTATCGTTCTTGGCGCGGCGGCAACCTCATGGCCCTTTTTGGTCAGGTGGCAAGCGGTGTTTTAAAAACCTGGATTTTGATTCTGATTTGGTTGGTGTTTAGTAAATCGACCGAGATGTACTCACGCCTGTGGTTGGGTTCGTGGGCCGTCATGAGTCTCGTTCTTTTATGTGGCAGCCGCTTGTTTAGTTATGTTTTGATTCGGCGTTATCGTAGCAAAGGTGTGAATTTAAGACATATCGCCATCGTGGGTTCCGGTGGAACTGCCGATGAAATAGCGCGTCGCATTAGTGAGTCACCTTGGTCTGGTTATCGGGTGCAACTCCAATTAAAAGACTTAGATGAAGGCAAATTAACGGATTTAGCAAAGCAGCCTCTCAATGAAATTTGGTTGGCTCTGCCGATGGGCGATGGTTCACAAATGCGGATGGTGATGGAGTATTTGCAAATGAGTACCGCAACCATTCGATTTGTGCCAGATTGGTTCTCTTTCCGCTTGATCAATCATGGTGTGAGTGAAGTCTTAGGTATGCAGATGATTGATCTATACGGAACCCCAATGACGGGTATGAATTTATTCCTTAAATCAATGGAAGATTTTTGTTTGTCGATTTTGATCCTGGTTTTCATTAGCCCCTTGATGCTAATTTTGGCAATTGCAGTCAAACTGAGCTCACCTGGCCCAGTGTTTTACCGTCAAGAGCGTGTGGGCTGGAACGGTGAAGTTTTTGAGATCTATAAGTTCAGAACGATGCCCGCTGATCTTGAAGAGGGTAAGGTGGTTTGGGGAGGCTCTGCTAACAAATCAGTGACGCCATTCTCTAAATGGTTGCGTTCTACCAGCCTAGATGAGTTACCTCAGTTCTTTAATGTCTTACAAGGCAAGATGTCGATTGTGGGGCCAAGACCCGAGCGCCCCGTTTTTGTTGAGCAATTCAAAAAAGAAATCCCAGACTATATGAAGAAGCATTTAGTCAAGGCTGGTATTACAGGCTGGGCACAAATACATGGTTGGCGTGGCGATACCGATCTCACTGCACGCATTGAACATGACTTGTATTACATTGAAAATTGGTCTGTCTGGTTAGATTTGAAGATTATCTTCTTCACGATCTTTCGTGGCTTTATCAATAAAAACGCTTACTAGTTTTCTGTTTTTCTTGGCTGTATCAACATTGCATTGAGTAGCGCAATACAGAAGAACAGAATTTCAATCGTATGTTTACTACTCACTTCTGCAATTGTAAAAGTAAAGAGTAAATCTGCCGCAATCCAAATGACTACTAAGCGGTTCGGTGAATCGCTTTTCAGGGCCAAGGCAATTGTTGAGAGCAGGGCGCCTAGTGTCAGTAAAAGTCCAGGAATACCAAATGCCAGGCCAAGGTCAATCCAAGCACTGTGTGAGGAGCGAATCGTCGCCTCAGGATAAGATTTACGAATTACTTTCCCTAATGAATGCTCTAGAAGCCCATAGCCCAGGGGATTTTGAGCGATGGAATGGATGCCGGCTATTGCCCATGCGGCACGTTCATAGTTATTAGGGTATACCGGCTCACCAGCGGCAGTGTTTGGGTAGCCATATTTCTTAACATCCTGCCAATGAGGCACCTCATCAATTTTGACGGCAACCGTAATGTCATCTACAAAATTGTTCCATCCACGGTTGATGCTCAAGTGTTGTTGGATAAAAATAATAATCAGTATCGTTGGGATCAGGGTGACTAGGCCAATTTTCCAATCTAGTTTTCCGAGTTTAATTTGCTGAGTTAACTTTGAGGCTCCTACATAGAGAACCCAGCTTGCAATCAAGATAATGCCGATACCCACGCCATTGCGAGTATCGATAATAGTGGTAACGGCAAACAAAATAGTAAGTACACCTAAGAGCCAATAGCAATAAATTGGCCATGGGTAATGAGGGCGATTATTGAGTAATGCATTGGCAGATGATCCACAAATAGCACTGATAAACAGGCCACCCATCAATACCGTATTAATCTTGTTACCAAAGGGGCTGGAAAAATAATAGTTCGGCATGAAAGCCTGGCCAGTTTGAAAATATACCTCTAGGTAATGGATGATCAGGTAAACAAATGAGCAATAAATCCCCAACCATAAAAATTGTGCGCTACGTGGGTGTTCGCGTAATACCAGTCCAGTAGCCGTTCCAATCAAGATCGACTCTAAGACTCTGAGCCAGGTGCTACCGAGCTCTTGAAATTGCAGCCCAGATTCACTGCTAAAAAAGAAGTAATGAATGACTACCCAAATGAGCATTGAAAAGGAGAGCGCCAGGGGTGTGTATTGACCCCAATTAGCAGATTGGGGCATGGAAACACCTTCTACTCTTTTTTGCTTGGAATATTGCCACAGCAAAAAGAGGGCTACTAAGGTGCCAATAGCCAAAAGCGCATTGCGCAGGGCAATCGTATTTATCAGGGACCAAACGGCCAGCAAAGTACTGCTGATGAAGATGATCACGGCGCTCAAAATGAAGAAAGAGCGATTTGAGCCAATAGGTTTCATATAATCAAATAATAACGGCTAAATTGGGAAAATCAGCCACCCACCCCTTATCGATCTGCTCGGGGCTTGATAAAGGATTTGGTTTCTAGTATTTCCGGGTAAATCAAGTGCTTACATTGGCGGACAAATTGCAATGATTCTTTTAACGGGTGCCACTGGCTATATCGGCTCACACACATGGCTTGAATTACTGCAAGCGGGTAATCGCGTTATCGGCCTAGATAACTTTATTAATTCTAGCCCTTTGGCCTTATCTCGGATTGAAGCACTTGCTGGGCAAAAGTTAGAGTTTATTGAAGGCGATGTATGCAATAAAGATTTTCTAGATACCGTCTTCAAAAAGTACCCCATCAAAGGTGTCATTCATTTCGCCGCTTTAAAGGCGGTCGGGGAGTCAGTTACTCAGCCACTGCGTTATTACCGAAATAATCTTGGCGGGCTTTTCACATTACTCGAAGTGATGCAAGCTCATGACTGTAAGAATTTTGTCTTTAGTTCTTCGGCAACAGTCTATGGTGATCCAAGTGAGGTGCCTATTAATGAGCAGTCTCCCGTTCGTCCCACAAATCCTTACGGTCAAACGAAGTTAATGAGTGAGCAGGTTTTACGGGATGTAGAGATTTCTGATCCAAGTTGGCGTGTAGCCTATTTGCGTTACTTCAATCCAGTTGGCGCTCATGAATCTGGAATGATTGGTGAAGATCCTCGGGGCATACCCAATAACCTCACTCCCTTAGTAGCACGAGTTGCTGCTGGCAGGATGCCTGAGCTCAAGGTTTACGGCAATGATTGGTCTACCCATGATGGAACGGGTGTCAGAGACTATATCCACGTGGTCGATTTGGCGCAGGCCCATGTCAAAGCGGTGGAATATTTATTAGCTGGCCGCGATTCCTTAACGGTGAATTTAGGAACCGGTCAAGGCTATAGCGTGATGGATGTGCTCAAAGCCTATGGCGATGTAGTGGGCCACTCCATTCCCTACCAGGTAGTCGAAAGACGTGCAGGTGATATTGCTACTTGCTACGCCGATCCATCCCTTGCAGAAAAATTACTAGGCTGGAAAGCACGCCGTAATTTAGGTCAGATGTGTGCTGATAGTTGGCGCTGGCAATCTCAAAACCCAATGGGTTACGAATCTTAAATGGTAGATTTTGTTCTATATTGCAAATCGCATCGAAGAGATTTATTGCGTGTTAAACGCTTGCTTGAATCCTTACGTAAACACAATATCGAATCGATCCCTTTTTATATTTCTACTCCCCAGGAAGATCGTGACACATTATTTGCACTTCTAGGCGAAAACCAGGGTTATCAGTGGGTTGCTGATGAGGCGATTATTCAAGCGAATCCCCGTGCGCCAAAAGATATTCAAAAAACCAGACCTGGTGGCATTGCACAACAAGTGATTAAGTCTGAATTTTGGCGATTAGGTTTGGCAAGTAATTATTTATGTATTGATTCAGATAGTATTTTTATCCGCGATTTTGGAAAAACAGATTTTTTAGCTTCCGATGGAAATCCTTACACCGTACTCCATCAAAATAAAGAACTCTTTCAGATGGCGACCAATCGCGGACATCTACGGGTTGAGAGAGAACTTCGAAAAGAGGCAGAAACGGTCAAGGCCTTATTTGGTCGAGTAGGCCCCAATTATTTCTGCGCACCGGCCCCTTTTATTTGGTCGGCCAAAGTATGGGAGTCCCTAGATCAGCAGTATTTACAACCCCAGGAAATGACGCTTTGGGACCTCATTACTCCAGAGCATCCAGAGACCTTGATTTATGGTGAGACTTTACTGAAATATCAAGCGATCCCAGTGCGCATGATTGAGCCTCTGTTTAGGATTTATCACTATGACTGGCACTATTACTTATCCCAACGCTTGGGCGAGACCCAGGAGAAATTAAAACAAAACTTTATGGGCGTGATTTATCAGTCTGCCTGGGAGTCTGAGTTAGATTATGGTGTCCCAAGCAAGCCTTTGCTTTCTAGGATCTTGAAAAGAAGTAAGCGCTTCTTACGTTTATTACAAAGCTACCTCTAAATGCGTATGAACGACCTTTCCAAGACTTCCCATCTGCAGCAATCCGAAAATCAGGAAATGAAAGATATGCCATTGGTCAGCGTTTCAATGCCAGTATTTAATTCTGAGCGTTATATCGCTGAAGCAATTGAAAGTGTTTTGGCGCAAACTTACACCAATTTTGAGTTAATTATTGTTGATGATGGATCGAATGACCGTACTCGCAAAATTATTGATCAATTTAACGATCAACGCATTATTAAAGTGTATTCAGATCAGAACCGCGGTTTAATTACCACTCGTAATCTCATTGCAGGCATGGCAAAAGGGAAATACCTTGCTTTACTGGATGCCGATGATCGTGCTTTCCCAGAGAGATTGGCGCTTCAGGTAGAGTTTTTAGAAAATCATCAAGCTGATTTATGTGGTGCCGACCATTTCACCTTAAATCAAGTGACTGGCGAAAGAAAAAGTTCTAAGCAGCGTCACTCAAATTCTGATATTCAAGCTTTATTGAGTGTGTGCAGTCCAGTCTGTAATCCAGCCATGATGGGCAAGCTGGAAATCTTTAAGCAATTTCCCTACAAAGCTTCTTACATGCACGCAGAAGACTATTGTTTGTGGACTGAGATTGCTTTGGCTGGTTATCGGTTCGCCAATATTAAGCAGAAACTCATTACTTATCGCTTGCATTCTACGCAGACTAGTGTGAACCACCTTCAGGCTGCGCGTAATGTGTTTTCTAATGCCCAGGCGAACTACTTAAAAAAGCTGGGTATATCAGAATCTTGCTTGCCAAGGCCGCTACCATTTTATGAGCGCTTAGATTACGGGATTACTTTTATGCGGCTCATTAATCAGCGTATCTCTCATATATCGATTGGTGCAAATATGGAGCTCTATGCCCGCTTTCAATTTCGGGGTAATGGTTTATGGACACCACTAACGCGTTTAGAGCGCGTCTGCATTGCTTTCTATGGCAGTATTCTTGGGCGAATAGGTAAGCTAGCTTAAGCAGGAATTTTTTGCCAGTGTGCTGGCAGTAGATTGGATAAATCTAAGCTACTGTCACTGATCCAGCGATTAGGCGCAAATACGAAGCCGCCACAATCTTGTTTAAGCCAGGCGCCCCACCAACTTAATGAACTATTCGCAATGATGTGATGCTTACACGCGCACATGAGCTGTAGTTCTTGTGCGGCATCATCAGCTTGCAAAGCATTTTCCACAAAAGTAATTTGCAGATCCTTTGGTAAAGCTTCTTTGGCCCAAGGTAAATCATCTGAAAAAATAAAAAAATGGGCATTGGGCTTATTGAGCAATAATTCTTCAATGGCCTGCTGGTAGTAGCTTAAGGCAAGTGCGCCATGAAACCTTGCTGCTGAGGGTGAGTTCACATAATCCCCTCGACGTATATGGAGCATGACGGATTCAGAGGCACCAATGCGCTTGAGATAGGATTGATACTGATCTGATATTGGCTGTTGAGTTTTAAATTCCTGCTGCAATATCATTTTGATTGGTTCTAGATAGGGGAATGCTTGCCAGTAGCCAAATAAAAACAGATCTCGTTGTCCTAACTCATCTAAGTTCAATAGTTCAGCATCAAATTCAAAAGCATTTTGTTGGTAGTAAACAATTGGTCCAAAGGGTAGAAATTGTTGCATTAGCCTTTTCAGCCTCTTAGGTCTTTTGGGGAAACCTACTGTAGTTTGGGCCACTTCCTGAATCTTCAGAAACCCAAGCTGATATGGGCGAGGTGTTGTTTCTATTTGTGGCGAATCAAACCAAGAGTGATCAAGCAAAAAAGTGCTTTGATAATGTTCTGAGAGGGCTCTAGCAATCGCATATTGAAACATTTGATTGCCTAAGCCGCCCTGAAGGTAGGAATAAATAGCCATAACCCTATAATTAGACCATTAACAAACAAACAATCACATCGGTATCGATTCATGCTGGTGCTTGATCAGAACTTAACCTTAAATAAGCGGCCTGCTATGTTAGTTGGAGGGATTATCGGATGGGAGGAGGGTCAAGATGATCTATTTAATCCTCAAAGCCCTCGAAATCGCGATGATTGCCTAGCACCATTTAGGGTGCTGCGCTCTAAAGCTGCTGAGCGAGGCATTGAGCTTCATACTTTGGATGTTCTTCAAAAAGACGGCATTCAACCCAATTTCACGCTGTACTTAGAGGCGTTGCCGATTATTCCAATCGACAATTGCAAAAATTATCTGATCCGTTTTGAAACTGAGCTCACGGTGCCTGTGTATGGCGATGCAAATTATCTGAATCTATTTGATGGCATCTTCACTTGGGATCCAGAATTGCTCAATGCAGATTCACAGAACTCACTCTCCCAAAAAACAGCAGCTACTCCTAAGTTTCCGATTGCGTACCCCAATGTGCTGCCTGCACAATTTAGAGTAAATGAAATAATCAATCCAGGTTTTGTAAATCGTAATCTCTTTTGTGTATTAATCGGTAGTAATCGTCATGCTAATGTGCCAGATGAAAGAGAGCTCTACTCTGAGCGCGTCAAAGCGATACGTTGGTTTGAGGCCAATGCTGCAAAAGATTTTTCTTTATTTGGTAATGGCTGGCTTGTTCCACAAAAGCGTCTTGGCAAGTCAGGCAAGTGGCATTATCGCGTAGAAAAGGTATTGCCATTTTTGCTAGGGAATGCTGTCTTTCCTAGTTACAAAGGGCCTGTACAAAATAAGTTTGAGGTATTAGCCAAAGCGCGTTTTTGTATTTGCTTTGAGAATGCCAAAGATATTCCGGGATACATCACTGAGAAGCTATTTGATTCTTTATTTGCTGGGTGCATACCGATTTACTGGGGTGAACCACAGATTCAGGATGTTGTTCCTCAGGCTTGTTTTATCGATTTTCGTCAGTTTTCAACTAGCGCCAATCCTTATCAGGAACTTCATCAATACCTTAGTAAAATGACTGAGCAAGACTTTATAGCTTATCAAGAGGCAGGCAGACAATTTCTGGCCTCTCAGGCATTTAAGCCGTATAGTTCAGAGGCATTTGCAGATGCCATTTTAGGACCACTTCAATCATGATTTTAGTTACTGGCGGCGCAGGTTTTATTGGAGGTAATTTTGTTTTGGATTGGCTTGCTAATCCAAAGGCAGAAGGCATTGTGAACCTTGATAAGTTGACCTATGCCGGTAACCTGGCCACTTTAGATTCTTTGAAGAATGATTCTCGCCATGTATTTGTGCGGGGTGATATTGGTGATAAAGAACTAGTCACTAAGCTATTAAAGGAATATCAACCGCGCGCCATTGTGAATTTTGCAGCAGAGAGCCATGTGGATCGCTCCATTCATGGGCCAGCTGAATTTGTACAAACCAATATTGTGGGAACCTTCAACTTATTGGAGTGCGCACGCGAGTATTGGAATGGTCTTCAAGGTGATGCAAAAGAACACTTTCGCTTTCATCATGTTTCTACTGATGAAGTGTATGGTTCTTTATCCTTGACCGATCCGGCTTTTACTGAAACTAATTCTTATGAACCCAATAGTCCATACTCAGCGTCTAAGGCTGCATCGGATCATTTAGTACGAGCCTGGTTTCATACTTACGGGTTCCCAGTGGTCACCACCAATTGCTCTAACAACTATGGCCCGTATCACTTCCCAGAGAAGCTCATTCCCTTAGTAATTCTTAATGCACTGAACAGTAAGCCGCTGCAAATTTATGGTGATGGTCAGCAAATTCGAGATTGGCTCTACGTAGGCGATCATTGCTCAGCGATTCGGGAAGTGTTAGCTAAAGGAAAATTAGGCGAGACCTATAACATCGGTGGTTGGAATGAAAAAGCCAATCTCGATGTGGTCAAAACTATTTGCCAAATTTTGGATGAACTGAAGCCACGAGCAGATGGTAAATCTTATGCAGAGCAAATTACCTTTGTTAAAGATCGTCTAGGGCATGATCGACGCTATGCAATTGATGCAAGCAAAGTAGAGCGAGATCTGGGGTGGAGACCTACTGAAACCTTTGATACCGGTATTCGGAAGACGATTCAGTGGTATTTGGATCATCCAGTCTGGATTGAGGGCGTTGTGAGTGGCTCTTATCGCGACTGGTTGCAAAAGCAATACAACTAAGCCATCCCAAAGCCTAAGCATCACGAATGAATATTCTCATCTTTGGTCAAGACGGTCAATTAGGCAAAGCTTTTCAAGCCCTATTTGCCAGCACGACCTTTCACCAGGATTTGCAGATTCAATTTGTTGGGCGCAGTGATTGTGATCTTTCGCAAGTTGAAAAAGTAGATGCTTTATTAAACACAACTAAACCAGATCTCATCATTAATGCGGCAGCCTACACTGCAGTCGATAAGGCCCAAACAGAAGTTGAGTTAGCCAATGCGATTAATGCCAGAGCTCCAGAGGCAATAGCGCAATATGCTGCTGCTCATGGAGCTACTGTATTGCACTTCTCCACTGATTATGTTTTTGATGGCAGTAAGGCTGGGTATTACTTTGAGAATGATGTACGCAATCCAATGAGTGAGTACGGCAAGAGTAAGGCTGCTGGAGAAGTGGCGATCGAAAAAGCCTTTTCAGATTCGACTCAGGGTCAGTACGCTATTTTTCGTACAAGCTGGGTGTATGGAGCAGGCGGCAACTTTATTAGAACGATTTTGCGTTTAGCTAAAGAACGTGAAGAACTCAAAGTGATTCAAGATCAACTAGGTGTTCCCACTTCAGCCGACTGGTTAGCGAGTGTCAGCTTAGATTTAGCACTTGATTCAAAGGGTCAACTGAGAAAATTTGAGTCTGGTATTTATCATGCTGTTCCCCCTGGGGAGAGTAATTGGCATGACTTAGCGTGTTTAGTCGTGGAGTCGGCGCTTGAAGCGGACGTTTCTTTAAAGGCTTCCCTAGGCTCCATCAAACCTATTAAGGCCGTGGAATACCCCTTACCAGCCCCTAGGCCCATGAATTCTCGAATGGCCACTGACAAGCTCAGACAAGCCATAGCAGCAAGCGGGGATGTGTCAAAATTGCAGCGATGGAATAAACCTTGGTCTGATGATGTGCGGGCCTATGTGCAGCAATTGGCTAAAGATGGCCTCTTATAAAAAGTAGATAAGAAAATGGCAATGAATCGTAAAGGCATTATTTTGGCTGGCGGGTCTGGAACACGTTTGTATCCAGTGACCCAAGCTGTCTCAAAGCAATTGATGCCGGTCTATGACAAGCCGATGGTGTATTACCCGCTGACCACTCTCATGTTGGCTGGCATTCGGGATATTTTATTGATCTCGACACCGCAGGACACCCCCCGTTTTTCTGAGTTATTAGGCGATGGCTCCCAGTGGGGCCTCAATATTCAATACTGTGTACAGCCATCACCTGATGGCTTAGCACAGGCATTTACCTTGGGTAAGCATTTTCTTGGTAATGATCCAAGCGCTTTAGTGCTTGGGGATAATATTTTTTATGGTCATGAGCTCGTAGCTCAGCTCAATAGTGCGAACCATAGAACGAGTGGCGCTACCGTTTTCGCTTATCACGTCACTGATCCAGAGCGTTATGGCGTAGTGGAGTTTGATCGGGATTACAAAGCACTATCGATCGAAGAAAAGCCTGCGAAACCAAGAAGTAATTACGCGGTTACTGGTTTGTACTTTTACGACAATCAAGTGTGTGATATAGCGGCTTCAATTAAGCCAAGCGCCCGCGGTGAATATGAAATCACCGACGTCAATCGTTTTTATTTAGATAAAAATGAGCTCAATGTCGAAATCATGGGGCGCGGTTTTGCGTGGCTAGATACAGGTACCCACGATTCATTATTAGATGCCGCTGGTTTTATTGCAACCCTTCAAAAGCGTCAGGGCTTGATGGTCGCTTGTCCAGAAGAAATCGCCTATCGCCAAGGTTGGATTAGTGC